>JAYWIB010000357.1:0-2929 GCA_043789265.1 Chitinophagaceae bacterium | reverse complement strand
CTGGCGTACAGGTATGTAAAATTTCTGTCGTGCCGGGTAATGATGTCGGGAGAATTTTTGGCAAATGACAGCAGGCGGGCTTCTGCGTCTTCCTTTTTTTGCCGGGCCGATACCTGTTCGGTAATGTCAATGTTTATTCCGGTTATGCTTACCAGGGTTCCGTTTTTATCAAAAATACTTTTTGACCGTGCCTGTATCCACCTTACTTCGCCATCTTTTCTTTTTATGCGGAACTGGTAACTGTGTTCTTCCCCGTGCTGCTTTTCCTGTTCCTTTTTTATGGCATCAAAATCTTCCGGAAATACAAAGGCCTGAAAGTCTTCCAGCCTTTTGCCAAATTCACCTTCACTTAATCCATAGAGTGCTTCTTGCTCCCTGCTCCAGTATATTTCGTTTTTTTCTATATCCTGGTTCCAAATACCAATGTGGCCAGTCTCAATGCCCAGGTGAAAAACATCATCTGCCGCAGCCGTATGGCTTACTATAGTGGTACTGTTAACAGGAGTGCTTCCGTTCGTATTTTTTTCTGTAGCAGCATCTTTTTCTTCTTCAAATAAAATAGAAAAATAGCGATCGCCCTTTTGCTGAAAGGGTGTTACTGTTAGGCGTATATGTTTTTGAGTGATAAAGGAAAATATTTTTTCTTTTACAACGGCCCCGTTTAAAATGCCCGCCTGTTCTGCTGCTGCTTGTATTGCCTCAGCAAGGGACGCTTCCGCCAATTTTAATATGTTGAGTGTGGGCGTGCCAGGAGGTAGCTGCAGATAGGGAGCTGTATGGCCTATAAAATCCAGTACAGTTAAGCTGCTGTCAGTAATGGCTCCACTCGATTCCCCGGCAGTTGATGTAATAGCGCCTGCAGGCATTTGTGTTACATTTATCAATCCATCTGCAGGTTTCATACTTAACACGTTGAGAAAAAATGATTGGTGTATACAAAAATAATAAAATAGACAGAAAACTAATCAGGAAATTGAAGAGTTTAATTTTGGCTAAATGGTTGTTTGTGTGCAGAAGTTATTTCAAAATCATTAGCGGGGTTACCAGAACACAAAGTGCACAAAGGATGCACAACGGGCACAACGAATTTAAAATTCTTCAGGCTTTCTTTGTGTTCATTGTGGTTCGTAGTGTTCTTTGTGTTCCATTGCACAAAGAGGAACAAAGTGCAAAAAGTTTGCACAACGGACACAACGAATTGCGATTCTTTAGCCGTGGCTGGTATGTCTTTAAAAAGATTTAGAATCCTTGAATGTAGTAAGTTGTTGAGTGTTATCAATTGCTCTTTTGAGTTAGGGCTTCTTCAAATTAAACAGTTCATTTGGTGAGGCTTCGGTTGTTGGTGAGAACACCAACAACGGCCTTAAATGCAGGATGACATGCAGATGATTGGGCATGATGACATAAGCCACTACATCTGCATTGTATTTTTGTTTTACAACCGCAAACCACTTGTACACTAAATTGTAACTGTTTGTAATTTTAAACAGAGGTAGCCATTCAGCACAAGTAAACGTGATGAAATAAGTAGAAAATGTATCGCTGTGCCTGAGTTTTATTGCCATTATATGAAGTTAGCAAATACATGCATTGGATGAATGGTTGATGCAGGCGCTTTTCAGCGTCGGGGTTTCGCTGCAAATTCTTTTATGATTTTATGAGAGTATGCTAGCGAAAACCCCGCCGTGACAGATGGCATAGCAAGAAAAAAATATTATCTTTACAACAGAAATTTTAATACTTACGAAATGCAAAGATTTTATTTTGATACTTCGGTTTTTGGTGGTGCTTTCGACAAAGAATTTGATGAAGCAACTCATCAGCTTTTTGAAAGAGTTAAATTGGGACAGGTTATTTGCATGTTTTCGGACTTGACAGAAATTGAATTATTAAACGCACCTGAAAATGTTAAGGAGCATTTTAAAAATCTGCCAAAAGAAAATATTGAAAGAGTAATTGTAACAGACGAAATATTGATTCTTGCTTCGAAGTACGTAGCAGAAAAAGTTGTCGGACAATCAAGTCTTGACGATTGCATACACATTGCAACGGCAACAATTTACAAGGCTGACATTTTAGTAAGCTGGAATTTTAAACACATCGTAAATGTTTACAGAATTCGTGGTTATAACTCAATCAACATTCGTTCAAATTATCAATCATTAGAAATACGTTCACCAAAAGAAATTTTAGAGTATGAAGACTGAAACTAAAAAACCAGCACAAGAAAAAGAGTTTGACACAGTCAAAACTTTTAGAGCCATCAAAGACAAAATATCTTTGGAAATGGCAAATATGAACTTTGACCAAATCAAAGAATATTTAAAGACGAATAGTGCGAAACTCTACACTAAATAGCAATGAGGGTAGGTCCCTCATATACGCCTTGCGGGAGGAGTATATAAACTACTTCATGGTGCTGTAATCAAAAATTATGGTATTGAGCGCCTTGTCCCAGCGGGGTTTTCGCTAGCATACTGATAAAATTATAAAAGCTGCTTGTTGCGAAACCCTGCTGCAGCATACACCTAAAACCGAAAACAGCCCATTCTACAAATCTATGTAGTGTACCGGTTTCCAATGCCTCGCTAATTTTATTTCATAAAAAGACGCACTGCTATGTTCGTATTCCACAAAATCTTTTGCAAGCATCCACTTTCCACTTACAGGATTGTGATGTATATAATTTATTTTTTGTAACAAAAAATGACGTGTAATAATTGCCTTTGCATTAAATGAATCTTTAAAAACTTTGTGCAGTTGCCCTTTCTTCATTTCTCTTTCTGTCAGCAGCAATTTTAGTTGTTCCAACAAAGAGATGTTGCCCGCATTATCGAGCCTGTTTATTATTTCATACGCCATAAATCTTTTGCCGTTAGAAATGATGGTGTTCAAATTAAATTCCAGATGTTGAAAATGCAGGATGACA
>JAYWIB010000356.1:0-2939 GCA_043789265.1 Chitinophagaceae bacterium | reverse complement strand
ATTTCCAATGGAGGGCGAAGAAGATCCGGATTTGATAAATGCAGGCAAGCAAACCATTACCACCATACCCGGCTCTGCTTTTTTTGACAGCGCCATGAGCTTTGGTATGATACGGGCCGGAAAAGTAGATGTAACCATATTAGGTGCCATGGAAGTAAGCGAAAATGGAGACATTGCTAACTGGAAAATACCGGGTAAAATGGTAAAAGGTATGGGAGGTGCAATGGACCTGGTGGCGAGTGCAAAAAATATAATGGTGGCCATGATGCATACTAACCCCAAAGGTGAGCCGAAATTATTGGGGCAATGCACACTGCCGCTTACAGGACTAAATTGCGTAAAAAAGATTGTGACTGAGCTGGCCGTACTGGCCGTTACGCCAGAGGGCTTCCTGCTGCTGGAACGGGCGCCAGGTGTATCTGTAGAAGAAATTAAAAGTAAAACCGCCGGCAGGCTGATTGCCACAGGTAATATACCTGAAATGATTCTTTGATTTTTATTGTTTTCTTTTTTGTTTGATGAATATTTAAAAAACAATCAGTGTTGATTTCATTTATTTTCAATTGAATCCATACTGTTTTTTGGGTGCATTTAAATTGTCGTAGTGTTTTAAGTGATTGATTTTTGTAAGTGCATAACAAAGCCGCCATGAAAAGATGCGGCAGAAGTGAGTCCCGATGCAGCACCTCAACCTGATCCGGGATTAGGATGACACAACCGGAGCCTTATTAGAGAACTACTGCCTGTTTCAAAAAGAAAGCGGCAATTGAAATACACCCATTGTTTTATTGGATAAATAAATCGGGATATTTGCACTATGAAAAATTTCAGGCACCAGCAATTACGCCCCAAAAAAAATACACTTATCATAGGAAGAAAGGCCGTTACTGAAGCACTGCAGAGTGGCAAACAACTGGAAAAAATCTACCTGCAGGCAACAGTACATGGCGAATCCATTGATACCATCCGTGCATTGGCCGAAAAAAACCTGGTACCCATCAACAAAGTGCCGGTAGAAAAACTCAACAGCCTGAACGTGAGCAACCACGAGGGTTGTGTGGCACTGATAAGTAAAATTCAATACCAGAACCTGCAGGATATTATTTCTTTTGTGGTGGAAAAAGGGGAGACGCCATTGTTTGTTTTGCTGGATGGCATTACTGATATAAGAAATATCGGTGCTATCGCCCGGAGTGCTTATTGCTTTGGTGTGCATGCCCTCATCATTCCCGATAAAGGCGTAGGTGCATTGAATGAAGATGCCATTCTTACTTCTGCAGGCGCATTGGAAAAGCTTGCGGTATGCAGGGTGAGCAGCCTGTTAAAAGCAGTGGATGATTTACACCTGAATGGCATTAAAGTTTATGCCAGCGAAATGAAGGCGGATAAAAAATTATTTGATCTGAACCTGGCTGAGCCTTGTGCTGTGGTACTGGGTGGAGAAGAAAAAGGTATCTATCCTGCGCTGATGAAAATGTGTGATGAAAAGTTTCAGGTACCTATGCTGGCAGATTTTGATTCGCTGAATGTATCCGTGGCCAACGGTGTAATACTGTATGAGGCTATGAAGCAGCGGATGGAAAAGTAAACATTAAAATTACCCCTGCATTTTTTTGATTACAAAAAAACATATCAGCATCAGCGTTAGCAGCAGCAATATTATAATGTAGGTGTTGGGTGCGTCTTTCCAGCGGCGTTTGTTTTTTCTTTTTTTATTTTTCTCTATCTGCTTTTGCAGTTCTCTGTTTAAGTCATCTGCAAATTCCTGCATTTTTTTTGTGCTGTTTATTTGCTGCAGGCCTTCTACCGCATCGTTTACAAAATCATCTGCCGCCATATTTTTTTCCACCTCATGTTGCTGCTCTTTACTCAGGCGGCTGCTGAGGTAGTCCATCAACTGCTGATTGCCCATGTCTTTGTTGCTGCCTGATAATATGTCTTTTAAATTACCGCTCATGTTGTTGCCGCTCCAGCATAATTTTTAAATTTCTTTTTCCGTTTTGTATGTGGCTTTTTACCTGCATCAGGGTATAGCCCGTAAGGGCTGCTATTTCCTGGTAACTCTTTTTTTCAAGATAAAACAAAATTACGCATTGTTGCTGCTCTTTATTTATCTCCTGCAGTGCTGCCTCCAGTGTATTCAATGTATGGTCTTTGCCCTTCATGGTTTCTTTGTCTGCAGTGTCGTCGGGTGCCGACAGCAGCCGCTCATTTATTTCCACCGGTATTTTTCCTTTGTTTCTCAGCTTCATCAGGCAATGGTTTTTTGCCACCATGTATATCCAGCTTTTAAAATATTCTACTTTGTACTTATGCAGTTCTGTTATTACTTTTAAAAAAACCTGCTGCACACTGTCTTTTGCTTCCTCCTCATTTTTTAAATACTTCATACATACACCCAGCAGCAGCAGTGTGTAGCGCTGCAGCAGAATGCCCAGCCACTCATTGTTGCGGTCTTCATAAAACTGCTGCAACAGTTGGTTATCGTCTATATGTTTGTATTTACCTGCGTTCAAATTGTCTAACTGTATACATCAGATGTAAACTTAATTAAATTCCATAAGCGCAGGCAATAAGCGTGAAGCGGCGTATAGGGTGTGGGGTGTAAAGTGTGCTGCTTGCTAATCCTAAACTATCAGCCTTCACCTCAACCTTCAACCTTAACCATTTGCTTTCCATCTTCCACCATCCTTCTTACAGATTAAAAAAAGAGGCCATCTTATAACGGTCAACACACATTTTACCATTGATACTAAATGCTAGATATTTACACTGTATGGCGCAAGTATGCTAAATTTATAAAAGTGCTTGCCTTTGGCGCAACATTGAGGCGAAGGTTTTTGTGCAACAGCATCTTGTGCCCGCCCGCTGTTGAAAAGCACTGCAAATTATAAGGGATGCTGCAATCATCCCTCCATTTCCTTCGCCCATTTATCTCT
>JAYWIB010000355.1:0-2943 GCA_043789265.1 Chitinophagaceae bacterium | reverse complement strand
TTTACCAGCTTAAAGATTACAGTGCTGCCAATGATGCGGCTAAAGAGCTGGTGACAAAGCGGGGCATTACCACAGATGATAAGTCTGTTGGATTTTTGGTGCTGGGCAAATCGCAGCAGGTAAACAATGAGTTTGCTGCAGCCATTGCTTCTTTTAAATTGTGCGCTGCTATCAACCACTCTGCCTGGGGGGCCGAGGCCCGCTATGAAATTGCCGCCAGTTATTTTAGTTTAAATAATTATTCCGCCGCCGAAAAAGCAGCACAACTGGTGATACGGGAAACAGGCAGTTACGATCATTGGGTTACAAAATCGTACCTGCTGCTGGGAGATATTTTTATGGAGCAAAAAGATTATTTCAATGCAAAAGCCACTTACCAGAGCGTGGCAGAAAATGCATCTATAGCAGAATTGAAAACACTGGCAAAACAAAAACTGGATAAAGCCATTGCTGCAGAAAAAACAGTATCCAAACTCCAGAATTAATGATAACAAAAAATATTTTACATAGAATGTATACGCATAAAAGTTTACTGCTGTTGTTGCTCTTATTTATTGCTGGCAATGTGTTGTTTGCTCAAAAAGATACGGCCAAAAAGCAAACGGTAGATATTACATCGTCTTATAAACCAGTATTGCGCAATTCAATTAAAATAAATTTTTCGGCAAGCAACCTGCCAGCCGACAGTGCAAGGCCTGTACTGGCTTATAACATTCCTGCACAAAATTTATATTATACTTACCAGCCCGGGCCATTAAAGCCGCTGGCCATTACGCAGGATACAGCGCTGGAGCTGGGCGTAAGAAACTTTATAAAAGCCGGCTTTGGTAATTACACCACGCCTTATGTGCAGGCAGGATTTAGTTTTGGTGATGGAAAAAAAGCATTGCTGAATATTTATGGTGATTACATTTCTTCCAGAGGCAATATAAAAAACCAGGATTATTCTGAAGGCAATGTAAAAGCATCAGGCAATTATTTTACCGGTAAGCAGGAAGTGTATGGCAGTGCAGGCATACGGCAGCAGGAATATTTTTTATACGGCTACGATCATGCAGCGCATAACTTTGATAAAAATGAAGTGCAGCAAAAATTCCAGGAGTTTAATGTAAAAGCAGGCATAAGGAACAGTGCAGTTACCGGTACAGGATTTAATTATAATCCAAACATTGAAGTAAGCATTTTTAACAACACCAATAAAGCTTCGGAAAATACATTTGTGCTGGAAGCGCCTGTAGAAAAAACTTTTGGAGATGCTTTTTCTTTAAGGGTGGCAGTAAAGGCAGACCTTACAGCTTACACTTTAAAAAATCCACCAGCGGCCAATTTTTCTTTCAGCAATAATATTTTTACCATAGCGCCACAACTGGTGTATGCCAAACCATTGTTTAATATTTATGCAGGTGTTACCCCGGCATGGGATAATGGAAAGCTTACCGTGTTTCCAAATATTTATGGTGAAGCCAAATTAAAGAATGAAGTATTTCTGGTGCAGGCGGGGCTGGTAGGGCGTTTTATAAAAAATTCTTTCAGGAATTTAACTGCCATCAATCCATTTCTGCAGGCCGTGTCTGTACAACAAAACACTAAGGAAACAGAATTATATGCCGGTATAAAAGCAGCACTGGATAAGCACATTAATTTTAGCGCCAAAGCAGGATTGATAAGCTACAACAATTTTCCATTTTTCGTCAATGACACTATTTTGGGTAATACTTTTTATGTGAGTAATGAAAGTAAATTGACAGATTTGCGGCTGCATGCAGATGTAAGTTTTATAAGCCAGGATAAATTTACCATTACCGGCGGTCTTACTTTTAATGGCTACACCGGCATGAAGGACAATGCAAAAGCATGGGGGACCATTCCGCTGGAAATAAATGCTTCTATGCGCTGGTGGGCATTTAAGCAGGTGCTTATTAAAGGAGACTTTTTGGCGTTTACCGGCGGGCCTTACCTGCTGAAAAATGATGTAAGAAAAACACTGAGCGGCGCTGCCGACCTAAGTGGCGGCATAGAAGTAACCATTACTGAAAAAATAAGTGCATGGGCAGCCGTCAACAATATTTTTAATAACAAATACCAGCGCTGGAATAATTATCCTGTGTATGGCATAAATGTGTTGGGCGGTGTAATTTTAAAATTTTGATCTGCCTGCAAAATCAAATTTGATTATTAAGGATTGATGCAGATATTTGTACCTGTAATTCTAACCCGCTTTCAACTTGATATTTGCTGATGTACAACTTAATTGCGGCTTCATTTTTTCAAAACAAACAATGCCAGTTGCCGGGTATAGGAAGTCTGTGGCTGGTAACAACGCCTGCACAAACTGATTTTGTAAACACCCTGATAAAAGCTCCGGTGCAAAAAATTGTTTTTAATGCACAGACAGATGCTAAAAATATTTTTAATGAATTTTCCGCCATTGCGGAATTACTTAAAAAGAAACTGGAAGAAGGAGAGCAGGTAAATATAAAAGGGCTGGGTGTATTGTATAAAAATGAAGCAGGAGATTTTGATTTTGCCGGTGTGCAACTGCCCGATTTTTTTATGCCGTCAGTTACTGCACTAAGGGTAATACGTCAGCATGCACAGCACGCCATACTCGTTGGAGATAAAGAAACCAACAATGCAGCCATGACGGAATACTTTAACGATACTGCTGAAACAAAAGACAAGTGGTGGATTTGGGCATTGATAATTGCAGCAGCAGCTATATGTTTGCTGGCAATATACATTTTTATGTACGGCTTTAATGGACTCTCCAGTGCAATGCACTTTTAATAAAATAAAAGCCGGCATTGCAGCCGGCTCTTTTTTTTAATAATTAAAACCAAAAGTTTCTTATTGTAACAGTGCGATGTTTCCGCGGAAGACAAGTACACTTTTATTACTGCATATAATTTCGAGGGTGTATACAAAAACATCAGCACCCAGTTT
>JAYWIB010000354.1:0-10466 GCA_043789265.1 Chitinophagaceae bacterium | reverse complement strand
GTTGGCCTGGCCACATACTGATCCAGCATCATGGGAATAAGTACGTCACCCCCGCCAAACACAAAGCTTCCAAAACGGTAAAAGTTTTCAAAAAGATTGTATGGCTTTCTGTTTTGCCATTCCTGTTTTCTTGCGGTTTCGCTGACATAGCCGGCTACAATAAATATCAAAACAAATAGCCAGATATTGGTCCACCGGATTTGCCTGGGTTTTATTTTTTCCTCCTCAGGAAAGCGTTTGCTGCTGATGTTGGTAACAATCCCTCCAAACAGAATTAATACAGGAAACACCCAGGGTGTTCTAAACAAAAAAAAAGTGGTTACCATTGATACCAGCATGATGATTTGTGTAATCAAATTGTTGATAGAAATTTTAAAAGATTTAAATGCAGCATAAGCAAGAAAACCAATTGCCATTTCCTGAATAAACTTAAGACTGCTTGTCTGCAATTTTATATGTCCTAATTTGGCAACAATAAAAGAAAAACCGCCCATTAAAAAACAAGCTGGTAATATCCAAATAAGCAAGGTTAATATGGCAAGCGGTATTCCGCCTCTTTTAAATCCAATGAGCGTAAGCGTTTGTGTAGAGGAAGCACCTGGTAACATTTGGCAGAATGAAATATACTCCATCAATTCTTCTTTGCTAATATCTTTTCTTTTATCTACAAATGTTTTCATCATCATTCCCATATGACCCTGGGGTCCGCCAAATGCAGTGATGCTGTGTAAAAAAACTGCTTTCAAAAAAGATAAATGTCTTATAAAAGTCATAAAGTGAATGTACAAAATTAAAACAGCTACCAATCATGAGCTTTTTAAATATTAAAAGCGGAACTTGAAAATCTGATTAATTTGCATAAAAAAATAATTAAATCATGAAGGTTTGGTATCCTACACATGTGAGTTTTTTTATTTTCTTTGCTGTATTTTGTATGATTTCATGCAGTAAAAAAAATTATCCTGCTCAATCAGAATATTCATTTAAATCTAACAATAATAAACCTGATTATAACCAGCTTAATTATTGGGCGGCACATCCCTGGAAATGGGATCCATCCGACAGTGTTGCAAAATTTTATAGAAGCAATTTTAAAAAAGATTCTTTGGCTGATGTATTTTTTATCTACCCCACCACATTTGTAAATAATGAAGACAGTAACTGGAATGCGCAGATTGATGATGCATACTTAAATTACAAAACAGATTACTCTACTATTTTGTACCAGTCATCTGTATTCAACGAAAAATGCAGGGTTTTTTCTCCTCGTTACCGGCAGGCACATTTAAAAGCCTTCTTTACAATCGAAAATATAAAAGCTAATACAGCTTTTGAAACAGCTTACACTGATATTAAAAATGCCTTTGAATATTATGTTAAAAATTTAAATAAGGGTAAGCCTATAATCATTGCCTCACATAGCCAGGGAACGGTATATGCTGCCCGTTTAATAAAAGAATATTTTGAGGGTAAGCCTTTACAAAAAAAATTAATCTGCGCTTACCTGATTGGTATGCCAATACAAAAAAAATATTTTAATGAAATAACACCCTGCAGCAATTCCCAAGCTACTGGTTGCTTTGTAAGCTGGCGTACTTACAAAAAGGGCTATATGGACACTGCCTTTGTAGCAAAAGAAAAATTTGAATGTGTAGTAACAAATCCTTTAACGTGGACCACTGATACATTCTACGCAACAAGTAAATTAAATTCAGGTGCTATTCTCAAAAATTTTAATAAACTAAAGCTGGGTATTACAGATGCTCAGGTACATCAAAATATATTATGGTCATCCAAACCAAAATTTTTTGGAAATATTTTTTTCACTAACAGGAATTATCATATTGGAGATATCAACCTGTTTTATGACAACATTCGTAAGAATGTGATAGACAGGATAGATGCGTACCTGCAGTAATAGTTACAATCCGTACTAAAGTTACAATCCGTACTTCCTGCTTATTTCCAGCATTCTTTCTATTGGAAGTACTGCGGCTTTACGCAAGGCTTCATCCATAATAATTTCTGGCATTTCATATTCCATACACAGGTATAACTTTTCAAGTGTATTTAATTTCATGTGCGGACAATCGTTGCAGGCACAACTGTTATCAGGCGGAGCCGGAATAAAAGTCTTTTGCGGACTGGTTTTCTGCATCTGGTGAAGAATACCCGTTTCAGTAACTACAATAAACTCATCTGCATCGCTTTGCTGTGTATACTTAAGTAAGCCTGTGGTGCTTCCAATATAATCAGCCACACGCAGTACGGCTTCCTCACACTCAGGATGAGCAATTACTTTAGCTTTTGGATGCCGGATTTTGAGCTTGGTAATTTTCTCCAGGCTGAATATTTCATGCACCATACATGACCCGTTCCATAGCAGCATATTGCGGCCGGTAACTTTATTGAGATAGGCGCCTAAATTTTTATCAGGAGCAAATATTATTTTTTGATCTGCAGGTAAGCTTTCAATAATTTTTTGTGCATTGCTGCTGGTACATATTATATCACTCAGTGCCTTCATGCCTGCAGAACAATTTACATAAGTAATTACCAGGTGGCTGGGATGTTTATCTTTAAATAATTTAAAAAGTGCAGGAGGAGCACTGTCACTTAACGAACATCCAGCTTTTAAATCAGGCAGCAAAACTTTCTTTTCGGGGTTAAGAATCTTTGCAGTTTCGGCCATAAAATGAACGCCTGCAAAAACTATGATGGATGCATCTGTTTTTTCTGCCTGCTGAGCCAAACCAAGGCTGTCGCCAATAAAGTCCGCCACATCCTGTATATCAGGTTCCTGATAATAGTGTGCCAGCACTACAGCATTTTTTTCTTTTTTTAACCGCTCTATTTCGGCAAACAAGTCAACGCCGGCATCAATATCAATATCTAAAAAACCGCTACCTTCAATTGTTGATTTTGCAATGTTAATATCTGTCATAATAGTTTTTAATAATTCTTTTTCTAAATAAAGCTACTATTATTAGGGATGTGGATTTGTGGACAATACTTTTTTGAATCTGTTGTAAAAGTAAATTATTCATCTTATCCACCATCATCCACAACAGACTAACATTTTTTTATTTAGAGGCAGTGGCAGTTATATATACTGTTATAAAAGGTTTTTGCCAATTATTAATTAATTTTTTCAACACACCTTAATAAATTTGACAGGGGAAAAATTATTTAATCAGTCTATAAAAAAAGGTGTGAGTGCAGCAGGAACAAATATTTTTTTATCAACTGATGTATATTTCTGTTTAATTGCAAAATAATATTCTCATCCAATTTTCCCCTGTTTATAAAATACATTACCCAGGTTATTAACAGCAGTTGCCGGTTATTAACAACTGTGTGTTAGTTTTGATTTTATTTGATGATGCCTGCTGATTAAAAAATGACCCTCCTCCTTTAAAATATTTGACATATACCCTTGTTGCCCATCCGTTCAAAGGCCTATTATTATTGTATTACAGTAAGTTTTCCACAGTTTGTTCATATCCTTATTTCCCCTATTTTTGCCGTCCAATTTAATTAACTAACAAATGCAAATCATTCAAAAAATTCGTGATAAAGGTGCAGCAATTGTAATTGCCGTTATTGCCCTCAGTTTAATTGGCTTTATATTAATGGATGCTAACCTTGGCAGTAATCGCAGCGGTTCAGCCTCACCCACCATTGGCAAAATAAATGGAGAAAAAATAAACAGCAAAGATTTTAATGATAAAGTGCAGGAGATAGAGCAGCAGTATGGCGGTAAAGTAAGTGGCGCACAAATATTCCAGCTTCGCCAGAGTGCATGGGATCAACTGGTAGCCGAAAGAATACTCACAGCAGAATTTGAAAAATTAGGATTGGTATACACACCCAAAGAATTAAGCGCCACCATGTTCAGCGAAGATGCACCGCAAACATTAAAGCAGGCCTTTACCGATAAATCTACAGGCAGGTATGATATAGTAAAAGCACAGCAGTGGTGGCAAACAGCAAAAAAATCAAAAGGCGAGCAACGGGATGCGATAGAAAAACAAATAGTGGAACCAATGAAGCTCCAGGCATTGTATGGTAAATACAGCGGGCTGATTGCCGCCAGCGCCTATTATCCAAGTTGGATGAAAGAAAAAGAAAATGTGGAGAGCAAAACCTTTTCAACAATTTCCTATGCAAGCATTCCTTACAGTGTAATTACCGACAGTACAGTGGCAGTAAGCGACAATGACATTAAAGATTACCTCGGTAAAAACAAAGCAGCATACACGCAGGATGGCGGAAGAATGATATCTTATGTTTCATTCAGCGCCAACCCAAGCAGCAGCGATACTTTAAAAACACTTGAATCTGTAAGTGCATTGAAAAATGCATTTGCTGCAGATACCAATGCAAAAGTTTTTGTGTCGAGAAACATGAGCTCAAAAACCTTTAGCGACGCTTATATTCCTAAGTCAAAATTTACCATGCAGCAAAAAGATTCAGTAACTGCTTTAGCTAAAGGAGCAGTATACGGCCCTTACCTGGACGGTAATGAATTTGTAGTCGCAAAAATGGCAGATATAAAATTGCTGCCTGATTCAATTAAATGCCGGCACATACTGATTGCTACTGCCGACAGGCAAACTGGCCAGCCAACTATGCCGGACAGTATTGCTAAAAAAAGAATAGACAGTGTGGAAATGGCTGTAAAATCAGGTGCCAGTTTCGATTTGCTGGAAGCGCAATATTCTACCGACGAAGCGGCACATAAAGATAAAGGTGTAATGACTTTTGATGTAGCCACCATTCAGAACAAAGAACAGTTTGCACCGGAGTTTGGTGAATTTTTGCTGAATGAAAACGGCGAAACTAAAAAAACAATAAAGACAAATTTTGGCTGGCATTATATTGAAATACTGGAAAAGAAAAATCCATCACCTGCTTACAACGTTGCTTACCTCGCCAAAGAAATTTCGCCAAGTGACGAAACAGTAAATACTGCAAGTGCTAAAGCAACAAGATTATCAGGCGAAGCCAAAGACAAAAAATTACTGGAAGCATACATTGCAAAAAATGGATTACAAAAAATTGATGTACCCGGTATCATAAAAGAAAACGATTACCAATTAGGTGCATTGCAGGATGCAAGGCAATTGGTAAAATGGGCTTTCGATGCTAAAGAGGGCGACGTAAGTGAACCATTTAATATTGGGGATCAGTTTGTAGTGGGAATATTAAATAAAATTCAGCCGGAGGGATTACCCGATGCCACTACATCAAGACCACAGGTGGAAACTAAAATACGCAACCTGAAAAAAGCGGAGCTGATAAAAACAAAAATTAAAACTGCCACTACCCTGGAAGCGGCAGCAGCGGCATACAATCAAACAGTGAGTACAGCAGGCGCCGACTCCAGCCTTACCTTCAGTGCGCAAATTATAAATGGTGTGGGCCAGGAACCAAAAGTGATTGGCGCCGCATTTAATAAAGCATATCAGTCAAAAATTTCTGAACCAATAACAGGCAGCAACGGCGTATATGTAATAAAAGTAAACAGTATAGCCGTAAAACCTGCAGATGCACCAGATGTGGCAGCGAAGCAGGTGGTGGAAAGAACAAAATCTTTATCACAACAAATCAACTCAGGCTGGTTTGAATCGTTGAGAAAACTGGCAGACATTGTGGACGAGCGCAGCAAGGTTAATTAAGCGAACCGTTTTCATAATTCATTAGAGCCGCATTTAAAAGATGCGGCTTTTCGTTGTAGCTATTAATTCCATTTATCGAAAACTGCCGCTACAGCCTTCATGGCTATAAGCCTTAATTTTGCATGCATGAGTGAGTTGATAATAAATAAAGTAAGCGAAAGCGCATTGGTTACTTTAAACCTTGAAGATTTTTACCCCGCCGAAGACGTGGCGATATTCGATTTAAAGGAATATTTATTTATGGGGCTGATATTAAAAGAAAAAGATTTCAGGGAAGCGCTTAAAAATCTTGACCTCAGTTTATTTAATGATAAAACAACAGCCGTTACCTGCAGTGCCGATGCAGTGATACCTGTGTGGGCTTATATGTTAGTTGCTTCGTACCTGCAGCCCGTAGCAAAAGAAGTGATGATGGGAACTGTGGCAGATGTAAAAAATCAATTGCTGTTAAAAAACATTTCCCAAATAAAACCAGAAGAATACGCCGATAAAAGAATAGTGATAAAAGGATGTGGTGATTTGCCGATCGGCGAAGCAGCTTATCTGGAAGCTGTAAAAATGTTAAGACCTGTTGCCAAAAGTATTATGTACGGCGAACCCTGCAGCACCGTACCGGTTTACAAAAAAAAATAACCGGTGTTTTACCGGCGTTACCCGCTTTCCCGATATTTTTACTGCTGAATGATTGAAGCATTGTTAAAAGGAATGGCCATCAGCCTGCTGCTGATATTTTCAGTGGGGCCTGTGGTATTCACCATCATCAAGCAAAGTATAAACAATGGCAGGGCCGGGGGATTTAGTTTTGTGGGCGGTGTATGGCTGAGCGATTTATTCTGGGTAATATTAAGCAATGCATTTTCTGAATTGGTGATGGGCTTGCTCGATTTTAAAAGAGAAATAGGTTTTGCAGGGAGTGTGTTTTTAATTGGCCTGGGAATATTTTATTTATTTTTTAAAAAAATTCATCTGAAAGAAGATGAAGAAAAAATAAACATAACCACCAGCGCACACGCAAAGTTGGTGTTGTCAGGCTTTTTGATAAACACCCTCAATCCTGCTGTAATGGCTTTTTGGCTTACCACCGCCACCGCCATAGCAGCCTCTCACACAATAAAACAGCGTATAATAATCTTTACCACCTGCCTGATTATTAATAGCAGCGTGGATATTTTAAAAGTAGTGCTGGCAGGAAAAATCAGGAAGCGGCTCAACGAAAAAAACATTTCTCTCATCAATAAAATATCCGGGTTAATTTTATTGGTGTTTGGCATTTCATTGTTACTAGGTGTATTTTATATTACCCGGATGCCGCAGCATTAACAGCCCCTGGTTATTTTTTACAAACAACAATAATTAATTACGTCATGCAGCGGCTGCTTACATTTTTTATTTTCTGTATTTCTTTTGTACATGCAGGTGCACAGCCATCTGATTTTATCGTACTCAAAAAAAATAATCGCACTATAAAAACTTTTTTTACCGGAAGCCAGATAAATTTTACTGCGGCTTCGGGAGCCAATGTGGAAGCTATTATAAAATCAATCAGGAATGACACACTTTTTTTAAAAGGATTTATTGTACGGGCACTTCCAACCCAAATGGGATTTTATATTTTGGATACAGCGTATTACTACAGCCAGTATCATTACAATCAAATACATTCCTTTCCAAAAGAAGGCCGCCATTTCAACTGGGGCAGCAGCGGTGCTTTATTATTTGGCGGCGGTATTTTACTTACTGCAGCAAATGGGGTAGTATACCTTGCCGATAATAAAAGATTCAGCCCGGAGCTACTGGGGACGTCAGCAGCATTAACCGGCATTGGTTATTTGCTGATGAAATCTGCAGGCAAAGGCATGGTGATTGGAAAAAAATACAGCCTGCTGTATGTACACGCTGCAGATAAGAAAAGGTAATCTTTATATTGCAGCCGATTAATCTTTTCTCCGATGCAGAAAGCCTGGCATTTTATTAAAAGAATTTTTATCTGGTTATGTATACTGCAGTTTGTATACATACTTTTTTGTAAATGGATAAATCCGCCCGTGACCATTACACAGGCAGTAAGCCTGCTGCAGGGGCATGGTTTAAAAAGAGATTATATCAATGGCGATGAAATGGGCGCCAATATTAAACTGGCTGTAATGGCAAGTGAAGATCAGTTGTTTCCCGACCATGATGGCTTTGATATTAAGGCAATAAAAAAAGCCATGAAATACAATGCAAGGCATATAGCAAAAACAAGAGGCGCCAGCACCATTAGTCAGCAGGTGGCCAAAAATGTTTTTTTATGGCAGCACGGCGGATACTTTAGAAAAGGGCTGGAAGTGTATTTTACTTTTATGATAGAAAAGCTATGGAGCAAGCAGCGCATACTGGAAACCTATTTGAATGTGGCTGAAATGGGTAAAGGAATTTTTGGCGTGCAGGCTGCGGCAAAAGCATATTTTAATAAAGATGCAAAAAACTTAACAAGGGCAGAAGCTGCAATGATAGCGGCTTGCCTGCCCAATCCCAAAGCTTATTGCGTAAAGCCCGTGAGTAATTATGTGGCAAAAAGATATGGCAATATTTTGCAGCAGATGAATAACCTGGATGGCGACCCTGATATAGATGAACTGATAAACAACGGAGCAGAAAAAAAATAACTTAAACCAATAATTTATAAGTTCAACGCTGTATACAACCTGCATCAAAAAACAAAACCCTATCTTCGCCGCCCACACCATAAAGTGATACGGCAGGTTGTGAGCCGGTATGGTATAATTTCCTTCGCTGATTTAGAAAATACAACGTCTTCCAGCCTTATAAAAATTTAACCATTACATGGCATTTAAAAATTTAGCCCTGATTGATCCTATCCTTAAAGCATTGAACGATGAAGGATACAGTACACCCACACCCATTCAGCAGCAATCTATTCCACTGATACTGGAAAGAAAAGATTTGCTGGGCTGTGCACAAACAGGCACCGGCAAAACTGCCGCCTTCGCCATTCCCATTCTGCAGATTTTGCATCAGCAAAAAAATGAAGAGCGTGGCCGCAAACAAATAAAAGCATTGATACTTACACCCACCAGGGAGCTGGCCATACAGATAGACGAAAGCTTTGCAGCTTACGGAAAATACACCGGCCTGTCTCATGCCGTAATTTTTGGCGGTGTATCTCAGTTACATCAAACCAACCAGTTGCAGGCAGGCGTGGACATTTTAGTGGCCACACCGGGCAGGCTGTTAGATTTAATGAGCCAGGGTTTCATCGGTCTGCAGCATCTAAAAATATTTGTACTGGACGAAGCAGACCGTATGCTGGACATGGGTTTTATTCATGATGTAAAAAGAGTAATTATAAAATTGCCCGTAAAAAGGCAAACGCTTTTTTTCTCAGCCACCATGCCGCCCGAGATACAGTCGCTGGCAAATGTGCTGCTCACCAATCCCTCTAAAATAGAGGTTACGCCGGCATCATCCACGGTGGAAAAAATAGACCAGGGTTTGTTTTATGTAGATAAATCAAACAAGCCTTTACTGTTGCTGTATCTGCTGAAAAGCCCTGCCATTGTAACGGCATTGGTATTTACAAGAACCAAACATGGCGCTGATAAGGTGGTAAAGTTTTTACACCGGGAACATATCAAAGCCGCAGCCATACATGGCAACAAATCGCAGAATGCAAGACAGCATGCACTTTCGGAATTTAAAAATGGCAATCTGCGTGTGCTGGTAGCTACAGATATTGCTGCCCGTGGTATTGATATTGACGACCTCACACACGTATTCAATTTTGATTTGCCTGATGTACCCGAAACGTATGTGCACCGCATTGGCCGCACAGGCCGGGCGGGCAATGCAGGCGTGGCCATTGCTTTTTGCGACCATGACGAAAGAATTGAATTGAGGGATATTCAAAGACTGATTGGTAAAAATATCCCTGTGGTTGATAGTCATCCATATCCTGCAGGGAGTGCGCCTGCAGCGCCGCCATCATCACAACAGCAACGGCCGGCTTTTAAAAGAGGCGGAAACAATAACGGTCAATCATCCGGAAGACCTCCACGTAGAAATTTTGGAAGCAGGCCTGCCGGCAACCGGGCAAGAAGAGGCTGAACAGAAAATCTATAAGGGCTTGCAGCGCTGCCTTTGCCGTGCGGTCCACCTTATACGTTTGAGCAGCTATTGCCTAACTTTGTTTTCAAATTTTAGCATGTCTTCGCTCTCCATCACCACCATACAAACAAATCTTTTCTGGGAAAACAAAGCTGCTAACCTCGGCATGTTTCAGCAGAAGATAAATGCAATAGAGAAATCAACTGAAATTGTGGTACTGCCCGAAATGTTCAGCACTGGTTTCAACATGCGGCCTCAATTTTTTGCAGAAACAATGGAGGGGGAAACTGTGCGGTGGATGAAAAAAATTTCTGCTGATTATAAAATCATACTCACGGGCAGCATCATCATCAGTGAAGACGGAAAATATTTTAACCGCCTCATTTGGATGCTGCCCAATGGTGAATATGGTTATTACAACAAGCGCCATTTGTTTGCCTATGCAGAGGAAGATAAACACTACACTGCCGGAAACAAAAGATTGATTGCATCAGTAAAAGGGTGGAAAATAAATTTACAAATATGCTACGACCTGCGCTTTCCTGTATGGGCAAGGCAAACTCCTCCACTTCATGACCATGGCGGTAAGGAGCTGGAGTATGATATTTTAATGTATGTTGCCAACTGGCCCGAAAAAAGAAATCATGCATGGAAAACTTTGCTGTGTGCAAGGGCGAT
>JAYWIB010000353.1:0-2950 GCA_043789265.1 Chitinophagaceae bacterium | reverse complement strand
CCAGCGATAAAGATTCATGGCGCTGCCAGTGTTTGGTGCTGCCCGTCCAGCCAAAAGAAGCAATGCCGTATAACAGCTTGCGCAATTTGGTTTTTGCCCTGTCTCTTACTGTTGCCAAATCAGGCAATAAACCCGAGTACCAGAATAATAATGAAACGGTGAAATAAGTTGATATCGCAAATACGTCCCAAAGCAGGGGAGAATTAAAGTTTACCCATAATGGGCCACGGCTATTGGGATAAGGCAATACAAAAAATGCCATCCACACACGGCCCATGTGCCAGATAGGAAACTGACCTGCACACATTACAGCAAAAATTGTCATTGCCTCTGCTGCACGGTTTACGCCTGTTCTCCATCCCTGGCGGAACAGCAATAGGATAGCCGAAATTAGCGTACCTGCGTGACCAATACCTACCCACCAAACGAAGTTGGTAATGTCCCAGCCCCAGCCAATGGTTTTATTGAGATTCCACTGGCCAATACCATACGTAACCTCTCTGTATATACTGTATACACCAAATAATAATAAAGCAACGCTGATATAAAATCCAATATACCAAAGCCTTGTCGGCTTCATCTCTATTGGCCGGATAATATCTTCCGTTACCTGGTGGTAATCTTTGTCACCGTCTACCAGTGGTTCCCTGATTTGCGATTCGTACTTTAATAATGACATATTTTTAAGAGCCCCGCCGTCTGTCTCCCGATGTATCAGGAGAGGCCAGGCATTTGTTTTTATTTCAACAATAGTAATTACGCACTTCCACTTTTATTTTTCTGTGAACCTTTTAAAGCCGTACTCTGTTCCTCCCCTCTGGGGAGGTTAGGAGGGGCTACTCCCACTCTATCCGTGTACTTCTTCTTTCTTCCCCTCTTTTATTTCATTTTCACCTTCTTCTTCTTTTTCGTTGGTCACATGCCTATCGGTGTTTTTCACCTTTGCCAGGTAACTAACGTTGGGCAATACGTGCAGTTGCTCCAGTACATAAAAGTTGCGATCCTTTTGCTCAACGTTTCTTATTTTATACACATCGCTTTCTTTATCATTTACATTGCCAAAGCTGATGGCGTGTGTAGGGCATGCCTGCATGCAAGCTGTCTGTACATTTCTTACCAGTGAAGGATCTTCTGCTTTTTTAGCAGCCAGTTTATTTTCCTGCAGCCTTTGCACGCAGAAAGAACATTTTTCTATTACACCTCTTGAACGTACGGTTACATCCGGATTCAACACCATTCTTGTAAGATCATCATTCATCTGCAATACAGATTCATCCATATCCACACCAATCAACGGGTTTTGGTTGTCAGCAAAGCTGTCTGCTCCTGTATAATCAAGCCAGTTAAAGCGGCGCACTTTAAACGGACAGTTGTTGGCGCAATACCTGGTACCGATACACCTGTTGTAAGTCATTTGGTTCAGGCCTTCCGAACTGTGGTTGGTAGCAGCTACCGGGCACACATTTTCGCAGGGTGCATTGTCGCAATGCTGGCACATCATTGGCTGAAACACCACATCAGGATTATTCATATCTCCCGTAAAATAACGGTCAATACGCAGCCAGTGCATTTCATGCGCCCTTATTACCTGCGTTTTACCCACTACAGATACATTGTTTTCTGCTGTACATGCCACCACGCAGGCGCTGCAGCCGGTACAGGTATTCAGGTCAATGCTCATACCCCACTTAATACCTGGCTTTTCAAAATGAGGATAAATGGTGGCATCTTTTACATAATCTTCACCGCCGTATGGCAACAGGTTTTCTCTTTCCTCATTGGCCTCATGCATTACTGCTTTGGGATTGGCAATAAAATTTTTAAGACTGGTTTCATAAATTATGGGGCGGCTTTCAGAAGAACCATGCACCTGTGTTTGCGCCACTGCATAAGTGTTGCCCGTTTTGGTAACCGTAGCTGCGGCTGAATACCTGAAGCCGGTACCATCAAAACCTACCATCGGATAAACATTTACGCCGGCACCCGCTGCTGAGCGGCCAATATTTTCTTTTGTTTTATTTTCATCCGCACTCTTTCTGCCATACCCAACAGCAACTGCCACCACGTTGGCATGCAGGCCTGGAATAATTACGGCAGGTAATTCAATTTCTTTTCCGTTGGCAGCAATTTTAATAGTGGGCTTTTCTGGGTTCACTTCGTATCCATCGCCCTGCCGCTGGTTGCCCAGTACATCTATACCCAGCACTGCTTTAGCAAAAGCAGGACTTATCATGGCATAGTTATCCCACGTTACTTTAGAGATGGGGTCAGGAGTTTCCTGCAGCCAGGGGTTGTTAGCCTGGTTGCCGGTGCCCGCCGATACTTTTTGATAAATAACCAGTTCGTAATTACCACCTTTGTTAGAAACAGCTTTGGCCGCAGCCGCTGCCAGTGAGCCGGCATTGTAAGCACCCCCGCTTACCGGCATTTCTGCAGGCTCTATCACACCATTTTGCAAAGCAGTGTTGTATTCATCCGCATTGCCGGTTTTTGTTAACCAATATGTTTTAAAATAAGTTTCGTAATCGGATGCATTGCCTGCCCATTTCAGTAAAGATGTTTGAAATGCCCTCGTTTTAAATAAAGGATTGATGGCAGGCTGAATCAAACTGATATAACCTGATTTTGGTTCAGCATCTCCCCAGCTTTCTAACCAATGGTGAGAGGGGATGCTGTATTTGCAGAGTTCAGTTGTTTCATTCATTGTGGCATTGAAAGAAATAGTTACAGGGACTTTCTTTAATGCTGCCGCAAAAGTCTTACTGTCATAATAACTATACACAGGATTACAGGCGTACACAAGCAAAGCGCCTATGGCACCGCCGTTCATTTCCTGTACCAGTTTTGTAATGTCTTCATCTACACCCTGGCGGTAGTTGGAGGTAACGGCCCAGTTGATGCTGGTGCCATTTGCGCCAATGGCTTCATTGATGGCATTTACCACTATCTG
>JAYWIB010000352.1:0-2954 GCA_043789265.1 Chitinophagaceae bacterium | reverse complement strand
ATTCACCTCTCCTTAAAAATATCCTCCCTTCTTTCTGTCTTCCATAGCTGCTTCGCTCACCCTGTCATCAATTCTTGTTTCGCCCCGCTCACTCGTTTTGGTGGCGATGATTTCTTTTATAATATCATCAAGTGTATCTGCATTGGATTCTACCGCTGCGGTGCAGGTCATATCTCCCACGGTGCGGTACCTAACTTTTTTTACAGAAATTTTATCTGTTTCCTCCAGTTGTATAAACGATGAGGTGGCTACCAACTGGCCTTCGTATTCCAGCACTTCCCTGTTGTGTGCAAAATAGATAGAAGGCAGGCCTATGTTGTTTCTGCGGATATAATTCCATATGTCAAGTTCCGTCCAGTTGCTGATAGGAAACACCCGTACATTTTCTCCTTTGTGGATGCGGCCATTGTACGTATTCCAGAGCTCGGGGCGCTGCAGCTTTGGATCCCACTGGCCAAACTCATCCCGTACAGAAAAAATTCTTTCCTTAGCCCTTGCTTTTTCTTCATCCCTTCTTGCACCGCCAATGCATGCATCAAACTTAAACTCTTCGATGGTATCAAGCAATGTAAAAGTCTGCAGTGCATTGCGGCTGGCAAACTTTCCTTTTTGTTCTGTAAGGTTTTTTGCTTTAATGGTATCTTCTACTTTGCGGACAATTAATTTTTCGCCGATGCTGGCAGTAAGTTCGTCTCTGAAGTCCAGCGCTTCTTTAAAATTATGCCCTGTGTCTATATGCACTAACGGAAAGGGGAACCTTCCGGGTCTGAATGCCTTCAATGCAAGATGCACCAGCACAATAGAATCTTTGCCGCCTGAAAATAACAACGCAGGACGCTCAAACTGTCCTGCCACTTCCCTAAAAATATGTATAGATTCTGATTCCAGTTGATCCAGGTAATCCAGCGAACGACTTGCTGCGGATTGAGTTAAAGTACCTGTATTGTTACCCACCATAATTATATTTTTGAATTGCTTCTTTTCAATTTTTTTTTATGATACTTACATGTTATGCGCTGGTGCCTGCTGGCGCCGGAGCATGCACATGCAGTCCGCATTCTTTATCATTTGGATTTTCCCACCACCACCTGCCTGCCCGGAAATCTTCTCCGGGCCTGATAGCACGGGTGCATGGGGCACAGCCGATGCTTACAAAACCACGGTCGTGCAATGGATTGTAAGGCACATGATTTTCGCTGATATAATTTTTTACTTCCTCTGTTGTCCAGTGTAAAATGGGATGATATTTTACTACCTGATTGGTTTCGTCCCACTCAATTATCGGCAGGTCTTTTCTGTCTCCCGAATGTTCGGCTCTTAACCCTGTTATCCATATTTTATTACCAGCCAGCGCCCGTTTCAGCGGCTCTACTTTGCGTATATGGCAGCATTGCTTTCTGTTGTCAACCGACTCATAAAAAGAGTTGGGTCCTTTAGCTTCTACAAAATCCTGCAGCACATCCTGTTCAGGATAATACGCTTTGATGTGTGTGTTGTATATAGCATTGGTACTGCTCCATACAGAATAGGTTTCGGCAAATAGACGGCCTGTATCAAGTGTAAAAATTTTCACCGGAAGCTTTTTGCTTAAAATTTCATGAGTAATTACCTGGTCTTCAAAACTAAAGCTGGTAGAAAAAGTAACCTGCCCCGGATAGGCGGCAGTTAATGCCTGTAAAAATGCAGGCGTATTTAGTCCACTTAATTGGTGGAGTAAATGGGAAATAATTTTGTCAGGCGTGTCGTTCATTTTAAAATCATTACATATAACCCTGGAAAACTTATTTAATAACCCATGCTGATCAGGCAATATGTACAGGTGATGCCGACAGGTTATTTTGTAAAAACTTATAAGTCCACTTAAATGATGGACAAATATAGGATGCCTCGCCGGATTTATAAAATATTTTTGCACTTTAAGAATGACTTAACGTGCAAAGACAGGTATATAGTATTGCACCTGCTACGTTAATTTTTATTGCCTGGCATTGTATATTTACAGCATCAATCATACATATTTATATGACAAGAGAAGAAAAATTTATGATGGAGGCTATACGGCTGTCACGCCACGGGGTGGCCGTCAATGAAGGCGGCCCCTTTGGCTGTGTGATTGTAAAAGATGATGTAATAGTGGGCCGGGGAAATAACAAAGTAACCTCCACCAACGACCCCACGGCCCACGCCGAAGTAACGGCCATCAGGGATGCCTGCACTAACCTGGGCACTTACCAACTGGATGGCTGTGAAATATATACTTCCTGCGAACCCTGCCCCATGTGCCTGGGTGCTATTTACTGGGCTAGACCGGCAGTTATTTATTTTGCCAACAACCGGCAGGATGCCGCAGCTATTGGTTTTGACGACTCCATGATTTATGATGAAATGAGTGTGGACATAGCCATGCGCCGGATACCGGTGTTAAGTATTTGCCGTGAGGAGGCACTAAAAGTTTTTGAAGAATGGGAAGAGAATGGAGATAAAACGTTGTATTGAGCAAACAGTATTTTAGCCTAACTCCTGCGGCGGCTTTACGCCCCCGTAGGCGGTTATCCAGAGAAGGCGCTTAAATAAATTTCATGCGCTATAAGAAATTAATTGATAAGTTTAAAGCAATAAAAAATATTGAGAGAAGTATTGAAATTGCAAGAATGAATAGTATCAAAAACGCAGACAAATTGAATTGAGTATGCGATGTATAAATTACCCGGCCAAACCTACCGGGCTGCCACGGATACCAATACCGCAATGACAGCAAGTCCGGTCATGATTAAAGAAATTACCATGATTACTCCCATAAAACGAAAGTATGATTTCAGGTTGCTGAAAGACTCTGCAAGCCGCTGCTGATCGTTTGCTTTAAATGCAGCCTGTGCATGTATGCCAAAGCGGAACAGGTATAAAGACACAAAAAAAATTATCACCGCCATTACAAAATATACTACTCCAAACAC
>JAYWIB010000351.1:0-10531 GCA_043789265.1 Chitinophagaceae bacterium | reverse complement strand
CCACTTCAAGTACGATGGGTGTGGCAGAAAGGGTGATGCCAAAGGAACGGTATCCGTAAGGATCGCCGGATGCTGTATCGGGAAAGGCACCGAAAAATTTATAAATCGTTTCGCCCTTATTTTCCAGCGGTACAATGTTTTCTGATTTTTGACAGGACACTATTGTCATCATTATTAAAATGAATGAAGCAATTGTTCCTTGTATGCTGCGGTTATTCATGATGCCCATGTTTATTTTTTGCTGCAATGCGTTTAAGGTTTATCCCACCATACTCTTTCATCCTGCGAATCTTTACCACCCGGAAACCTTGCAATGGCTTCCAGTAATTTTGCTTTATTAAGATTGTATTCTGTAGTGCCATATACATACCTTCTTATAATTCTACCTCCATCGTTCAGTGCATTGATGGTAGGCTTAAGATCAGGCATACCTGTTTTTCGCCAGATGCTCCATCCCTGCAGCGCATCTGGATAGGCAGCAATGTATTGCTGCAGGGCAATTCTTTCCAGCCTGGTACGGGCACGTGCATTTGACCCTGCCACGGTAACACCACCAATGGTAGATACGCCCACACCGTCATTAAAATTTGCTGCACCTAAGGTGAGGTATCCATCGGGTATGGGATACCCCCATTGTTCAAATGACAAACCAATGCCTGCATCATAAGCTTCTTTGGCAGCAGTTTCATCCACGGACCCGGTGGCCCATCCAAGCTGGCAGCCTTCTGCTTTGGCAAGCATGGAAGATGCTGCACTTACTATCACCAGTGTGCCGTCTTCTTTTTTAAAATCGGAAGAAAAAATTTTGGCAAGGCCTGTGGGCGCAGCAGTTTTTAATCCATAAGGCACTCCATTGGAATTGGATGCCAAAGCACCAAGGCGTGGGTCTGATAACCCGACCATCAAATCGGTAAACGTAAGCGCCACTGCAAGGTCTTCACTCGTGCCAATGCTTGAATAAGGATTTCTAAAATTGCCTCCCGGATATTTTACTTGAAAATTATCTGCATTGGTGCTGATAAAACCATTTGCATCATTCAACGCCTTTTTAAATTCCTGGGCAGCATACTCGCCGGCGCCGGGATATCTTTTGCTCATACGGAGTGCAATAAGCATACGAAGTGAGTTGGCGAATTTTTTCCAGCTTATAGTATTTCCTTTATAAATAATATCGCCGTCCACTACTTTCCCCTTGTCATCAAACTGGGCTACTGCTTCTGTTAATTCCTTTAATAAATCTTTGTAAATATCTTCCTGCAAATCATATTTTGGTGTCAAAAACTTTTCGCCTTTTAATGCCTCAGCATAAGGAACATCGCCCCACCTGTCTGTAACCGTCCAGTAAATGTATGCTTTTAAAACCCTTGCAAGTGCCGTCTGGCTTGCATTAGAGCCGGACTGCGATGCCGCTTCTGCCGTGGCAGGATCTGTGTTTCTATTTATTATTACCTGGCAATCCATTAAAACGCCGGAATAAATGGCAGATGAATTTATACGGGGCAGCGAATACAGCGAAGCATTGGGATAAGTAGGTTCTGCAAAATACTGGCAGTAAAAACCAGGCTGCACCGTAGTACCCCCCGGCGCAAAAGAAGTTAATCCATCACCCAATTGCGACTCCACATTTGTAATGAGCATACTGGTTAAAATAGTGGTGGTGCCGTTCGGATTGGTATTGATGTCGCCAAAGTCTTTCAGCTTTTCGCAGCCGGTATTTATGCATGCCATACCAACCGCTGCCATCAAATAATATCGCTTAAAAAATATTTTCATTATCACTAATTTTAAAACTAAAAACCAAGTTTTATATTAAATCCAACAGACCTGGTGCCGGGCAACTGGCCTTCTTCTCCAAACACTTCAGAAATTTCTGAAGGATCAAAGCCTGTGGCTTTGGAATATATCAGCCAGGGATTTCTTGCCACGATAGAAAAAGTGGCAGCATTCAACAGCTTGCCAAATTTGGTAGACGACAGCGGAAATTTATATCCTATACTCAGCTCTCTTAATTTTACAAAAGTGAGGTCATAAATAAATGGCTCGGCAATACCGTCGCCATTGGCAAACTGCCGGAAATAAGTTTGTGCATCCAGATATACGTCCATTGGTTTGCCATTTTTATCAACTCCCTTTACATGCACGCCGCCGCCATCTCCCACCCTGTCCCTTATAGGGTTGCCTTTGTCATTTATAGTAGCTGTATTTTCCAACAGGCCAGATGAGGATCCATAAAATTGTGAGAGTGAAAAAAACTTACCGCCTACTGAGTAATCTATATTAATATTAAAGACAAAGTTTTTAAACACCGTAAAAGTGTTTTGTACGCCGCCCGTAAATTTGGGTAATGAACTGCCAAAATTAACTTCCTGCTCCGATACATAAATTCCTTTGTCGTTCAATACAGGCTGGCCATTGATGCGTTTAAAACCAATCCCTCTTAACTGACCCCACTCCTGGCCTTCTTCATTTACAATATAAGCTGAAAAACCTGCCTGCCCGGTGCCAGGAGGATTAAGCACCAGTCGCTTTGGAATACTGTCTGTTCTGTTGCTCAATGGCTCAATACTTTTTACAAGATTTTTTAGCAGGCGACCCCAGGTGGCATTAATTGTCCAGTCCAAATTTCTTGTTTTAATGGGATTAAGATATACCTGCAAATCAAGCCCGTTTTTAGACACCACACCAGCATTGGTAGCAAGAGTAGAGTAGCCACTGCCGCCGTAGATAGTGGTGTTTACAGGAAAATTTTTATTTGCTCTGTCCCAGTAAGTAGCGGTTACACCAATCCTGTTTTTAAGAAACCTAAGTTCAATACCAATTTCTTTCTCTGTATTTACAGCACCAGTTAAAGCAGGATCCACCCTTCTGCCCGGCTCGGTAGTGGTGGTAAATGTTTCCCACTGCTGCGGCGGTATTATATAAGGCACATTGTTTTGATAGGGCGCCAGTAAATTTAATACCTGCCCCACGGATGCCCTTATTTTTCCATAGCTTAAAAAAGGCAATTGTGTTTTAGTAAAATCGCTGAACACAAAAGACAACCCGATAGATTTTGTATTGATACCATTGTTGGCAAACTTTGAACCCTTGGATTCCGTAGAGCTAAAGTCTTTGCGGTAAGTACCTTCGGCAAAAAGGTAATTTTTATAACCTACATCTGCCCGTAAAAAAACAGACCTTCTTCCCTGGTTGGTAATATTATTCAGGTAGTTGATATCATTTTTTGAATTGGTTAACTGGTATACATCTTTCAGCTTTAAGCCGCCCATGGTATTGGCTGTAAAGGTGGCCGCCCTTGCTTTTAATATATCCAGACCCAGATTTGCATTGAGCGAAATGTTCTTAAATTTTTTACTGTATGATGTAAGGAATTCATAATTCTGCCTGTTGCTGCGGCTGTTATTTTGCTCATAACCGGCCCAGGTGGCCGATCGCTGAGACACGGTTTCCCAGTAATTAAAACCCGCAAGATTGGTGCTGGCGCTTGTTTCCAACGCTGAGCTTTGCCATCTTTCTCCATTGGTGATTAACTGCTGCTTGCGGTAGGTAATCTTAAATTTTAATTCATTGCTGGCTTTAAAAGTTAATGCAACATCTCCAAAAAGCCTGTCACGGTTTACAAAATTATACACGTTGTCCTGCCAGGCAAAAGGGTTTGTCCAGAAGAAAGTACCATACACAAATTTGTTTCCGTCAGGATTACCGAGGTTGTCAACATGGGTAAGATAGCTTTCAGGGTTGCCGTGGTTCCAGGTAGGCATGATGCCTTCCGGCGTACGCAAATCTTTTAATTCTCTCAATATATTTATATCCAGCGAACGGTGAAAAAACTGGTTGAAAGAACCGGTGGTATTGTTTGTATAGCCATCATTGTTTTCGGCATTGGATTGCTGGTTGATGTAATTAACATTTACTGAAAAAGTAAATTTAGAACTCAGGTCGGCCGAGCCGGATAGGTTAAACGTACTCCTCTTTAAGTAAGAAGTAGGTATCAGCCCTTTTTGATTGAGGTTGGTATACGATGCCCTGAAATTAAAACCCTCACCACTTTTAGAAAAACTGATGTTATTTATTTTGGTAACGCCGGTATTAAAGTAGTCCTTAATGTTGTTTGGCTGTGGCGTAAGCTGAGCCGTTTTATAAGATCTTTCATGCCCTCCATACCATGCATACCAGGGTATGTATTCCTGCCCCACCATCCTGGTACCCCAGCTTTCATCTGCCTGGTAGTCGGGATAGTATTTCCCATCAAGCGCCTTCCAGGGCTCGGGCATTCCATTTTCCCAGGTAAATTTTCTCAACGTATTTGAGGAGCCGCCGCCATATGAGTTTTGGTATCTCGGTAAAATATAAATCTTATCAAACTGCACACCTGAGCTAATATCTATACCGCTGCCTTTTTGATTTTTTTTGGCCCTTTTTGTATTGATAACAATGGCGCCGTTTACACCATCGGTACCAAACAGCGCCGCTGCTGCCGGACCCTGCAGTACAGTTACATCTTCTATATCATCTACATTAATATCATTGGCACTTGCTATAATGGTACCATCCACCACATACAATGCGCCGCCGCCAAGGCCAATGCCGTTTTCGCCTCTCAGCCTTACAGCAGTTTCTTTGCCCAATGCGGCAGATGACTGGCTCCTAACCTGCACGCCTGCCACCTTGCCTGCCAGTGAATTGTTTACGTTTGTCTGCCGTACAGTATTTAACTGTTCGCTGGTTACATTTTGCACATTGCTTGCCGAACTTCTGGCGGTTCTTTTAATGCCAAAAGCACTTGTTACCACTACCTCTGTAAGCGCTCCTGATTTTTGCTCCAGCACGGTATACAGGCTGGGTTCGTTGCCGAGCTTTACTTCTTTGGTTACAAATGAAGCCTGCGAAATAACCAGCACATCTCCTTCCTTTGCCTTTAAAGAATAGTCGCCGTTGGCATCAGTCTGCACGCCATTTTTAGAACCTTTTATTAAAACAGATGCATACGATACACCCTTGCCGGTATTGTCCACCACCTTGCCGGGTACTACCCGGACTTGTGCATTGGCCGCCATACAACTTATCATCAGCAAAGCGCAGAGTGAGAGAAGGCTTCTCATTGAAGTAGTTTTGATTTATTGGTAAAAGTAGGGATATTTAGTAAATGAAAAAAATCGTTAACTAACTTAACGATAACACGTGTGCATTGCCTGTAGAAACTGTATTTTCCTCCACACAACATATTAAAAAACATACTGCATCTGTACCTTTATTTCGGTTCTTTTATTGCCGGCTATTTCATCTAATCCGCTGCCTACTGTTTGCCTGTTTCTAAAAATTGTTTGTGCCCAGCGCAGCCACAGGGTACATTTTTTATTTACATCGTAATTAATATTTGCATAGTAGCGGTAACCTTTATCGTACAGCACAGGAATGGAAAAACTGTACAGCACATCATTTTCATAAGCATACATCCGGCTGTCGTATCCATCGGTTTCAAAATAAAGGAGCCGGATATTGCCTGCATATTTTTTCATCATGGGCTTATAAATAAAATCCACATAGCTTAAAAATCCATTTTGTTTGCCCATGCCTTTTCTGTCGAACCAGGTAAGCTCTATCCTGTTCCGTAAGGTGAGTTCCGTATTTAGTTTGTAACTTATTTGCCCCCTGAAATTTTGCCTCGGGCGTGGAGCCACAGGGGAAATACGGAGTTCTTCAGGGTTAAAATTTCTGGCTTTAGATTCACTGCGGTACCTGGTGTAAATTTCCAGTTGCTTGTTCGGTTTATAGGTTGCCTGTATTAAATAATCGGTACCGGTGGAGGGTGCATCTACCTGAAACCTAAGCCAGGGAAACTTGTAAAAATCGGCATAGGCATCAATGCGCCAATAATTATTGGGCCTTATACTGATACCGGAATAAAAGCCCTGCTCATTTGTGGGGAAAGTACTTTCAGTAAATGCATTGCTGTACAATGACTGGTATTTTTTTGAAATATTCCGGTACATAAAACTTAAATCCACCCGGGCATCCACACTTACCAGCATGCCATTTACAAATGCTTTATCCAGTTTATTGGTGGCAGCCAATTCGCCAAACAGATGCACATTGCGATAAGTATAACTGTAATCAATACTGCTGTTGCCCAGGCTCTTTCCTGAAAGTGCATACAGGTTGTAAGGGTCATCCTGCTTATTAATGGGAAGCTTAAAATTATACTGAATAGTATTGATGCCGAGGTGAACCCTGTTTTTGTTCCAGGCAATGTTTCCGCCATAAGCAAGCTGGCGCTGAACGCCTTTGTTAGCCAGCTCGCTTTTGGTGCGGTGCAGGCCGGATGTTTGCAGGGAGGAAACAAAAAAATCATCATTGTTCAAAGTATCTCCCGCCAGGTTGGCATCAATTTTTTTGTATGAAACAAATGCAGTGGCTTCTATATTTTTTTTAGCGACAGTAATGCCAAACCCCCGGTGAAAATTAATTTCACCTGCCGAATTATAAGGCCTTAACACAGCCAGTTGACGTTTTATATTGATTACATCCGGACTTTTTTTAAAAGCAAGATTTTGCCATTGAGTAAGTCCCTGCCCCATGTTTATGGTAAAATCTCCCAGCGCCAGCGATTTGATGATACCGATATTGCGTGCAAAAAAATGTACGGAGTAAAAGTCAAATCCTTTTTTTTGTCCACCTTTAAAAAAATCTTCGCCTGCATCTTTCTCTCCCACCAGCCCGTATTGCAATAAATTTTTGTATTGATATTTATACCTGAAAAAATACCGCTGTGGCGAACCGGGATAATAGTTAGTGGCCACCGCCGGATCAACGGCAAAACCTTTTTGTTTTTCCAGCACCTGAGTTACTCTTGCCAGTATAGAATGCCTGCCGCCGCTGAGCCGTTGCTGCACTGAATTTAAAAGATCAGCCTCTGTACTAACGCTGATGAATGGCCGCAATTTTTCAATGGTGGCTACATCCCAATATGGAATGGCCTGCAGTTCATATATATCTATAAAGTTGCCAAACAGGCTGCGGTACGATATAAGACTCTGCACCTGCAGTGGAGTAAGTATCAACAGCTCTTTCAAAATAACTGCATCGGCTGTATTTAAATTGATCGGATTTTTTATAAACTGCTGCAGTTGCTGCAGAAAAGTATCATCCTGCGTTTCATTGTCTTCACTGTTTTCGGTAATTACTTCCAGTTGCTGCTCGGTGGTGCTGGCAGGCACCTGGGCCACGCAGTATTTGGGCATCATTAACAGCAGCAATACTGCAAGCTGTGCTGGTCTGTATCTGGTAAACAATATCATGTATTAAATACTCGTGTTACTGGTTATCGGGCAAAGCCGTGGCAGCAGCCTGTTTTCCAAAATTCATTATAAGCAGCAAACCCGGTGAAAGCCCAAGCTGCGGATGGTAACTGCCGCTTAGGTCTAACCTCAAATTATTCCATGCAATGCCCACACCTGCATAGCCTACTGATGAGGCCGTGGCTAAGCCTGCCCTCGCAAACAATAATTTTTCGAAACGATATTGCATACCCATGTTTACATTTACCGGGTAGTCCTGTTCCTTTACCAGTTCGGCACTTACAAAAAAACGATCGGAGGCATCGTAGCCTATTCCAAATTTGTAGGCAGATGTCAGCTTTTCATCCGTTTTAGAAAACTGCCCGCCCACAGGATTGTATACATGTATGCCTGCATTTAATTTATCTGTGAGATGCACCACCACCCCCACTTCTGCATTTACGGTACTGGCACTGTTATATGAAGGCACTTTGTATCCATAATAATTGAACTGTACGCCCACATCCACTTTAGCGCCCAGGCTTCTTGCATAAGCAAGGCCTATTTGATTTTCATTAAAATTTTTAAAACCAAAATACCGGATGTTTATTGCAAAGTTTCCCATAGAAGAAGGGATGGCAACAGCCGCTGTGTAATTGTTGGTGGCAGACAGTAAAAACCTGCGTTCGCCATAAACACCTGCGGATGGGGTTTTTAATGTGGCCAGTGCGGCCTGGTTGTTTAAATAAGAAAATACATCTGTATGTTTTGTGCTGTAAGCGCCCAGACCCAGGTATACGGCAGATACAGGCTGACGCAGGGTTTGACCCATTGCTGATGTACACATTGCAAGCAAAAAAAGCAGGAATAAATTTCTCAATAGCGTTGGTTTTCTACAGCAATTTAAAGATAAAATACCAGTTGCACGGGTTACACATTAGTTGTTATTTTTGCGCCATGCAAATTTTAGATGGCAAAATAGTATCGCAGGCAGTAAAAGATTCTATAAAACAAAAGACCGCCTTATTAAATACACAAGGAAAAAAAACACCACACCTGGCCGCTGTGCTTATTGGAAATAACGGAGCAAGTGAAACCTATGTAGCCAGCAAAGTAAAGAGTTGTGAAGAAGTTGGTTTTAAAAGCACCCTGATACGGCTGAATGAAAATGTGGAAGAAGCGGTGCTGATAAAAACCATTGAGCAGTTAAATACCGATGCAGATGTAGATGGCATACTGGTGCAGTTGCCATTGCCGGCGCAAGTCAGTGAAGAAAAAGTAATCAACCTCATTCATCCGGATAAAGATGTGGATGGCTTTCATCCCATGAGCATTGGTAAAATGGTGCAGGGGCAGCCCACTTTTGTACCAGCCACACCTTATGGTATTTTGCTGATGCTGGAACATTACAAAATTGAAACAAAAGGAAAACATGCAGTGGTAATTGGCCGCAGCAATATTGTTGGCAGACCCATCAGCATATTACTTAACAGGAACGCATACCCCGGAAACTGCACGGTAACGGTTTGCCACAGCCACACATCTAATTTAAAAGAACTTTGCCTGCAGGCAGATATTGTTGTAGCCGCCCTGGGCAGGCCACAGTTTTTAACGGCAGATATGGTAAAAGAAAATGCAGTAGTAATTGATGTGGGTATTACCCGTGTGGCTGACGCCTCAAAGAAAAGTGGCTTTGCTATTAAAGGCGATGTGGACTTTGCAAACGTATCGCCAAAGTGCAGCTACATTACGCCCGTGCCGGGCGGGGTGGGGCTTATGACGATAGCAGCACTGCTGATGAATACTTATAATGCTTGTGTAAATGAGTAATATATACCTCTTAAAAAAAGCAATTTGTCACAAAGCCACGGGCATTAAAGTAAATGCACTTGCATCACCTACAAATGATGCAGAACGCATAAAACATAAAGCACATTTTTCTTTTAAGTTTTATGGCAATAGAAGAACAGTATATAAACTCACTACTGAAGCCGATAGAAATACCATGCAGGGCATAGTTTCTTTTACTGCCACCCCCGGCGTGCTGGAATGTGGTAATATGGAAACAGCAATACACAACAGGGGAAAAAGTGCCATTTACACAGGATTGGGGAAAGCCATGGTTGCGTTGTGCTGCAAAATTTCCTTTGACAACGGTATGGATGGTTTTATATCGTTTGAAAGCAAAGGAAGGTTAACAGCATATTATGCAAGAATGGGAGCAAAAAATCTGACCCAAACAAGGATGTATATAAACGAAACAAAAGCACGAAAATTAATGGAGCAGTATTTTTAAAACTTACATTTACAGTATGAAAAAAATAACATTGCCTACCCAAATATTTGATGAAGCTGCGATTGATGGCCCTATGATGGTGGATAAGAAAATGACTGCTGTTGAACGAAAAAAGCTGATGGAAATAATCAATAAAAGACAGCAAAAAAAAATAGCATTAACTAAAGAAAAAAAAATATCATAAACAAGTTTTTAATGCATACACAACCTCCGTTCAGCAATATTTGAAAGAGGTATTTTTTTACCGGCAACCTGGCACAATAGCATATCATAATGTTTCCCGAAGAAACTATAACAACCCCAACAATTCCTGTAATGGAACACTTTTACACTTTGCAGGGCGAAGGATTTCACCAGGGAAGGGCAGCTTATTTTATAAGGCTGGGGGGCTGTGATGTGGGCTGTGTATGGTGCGATGTAAAAGATAGCTGGGATGCAGATACACATCCAAAATATACTGTTGAAAATTTATTGCTGAAGGTAAAAGAAACACCGGCCCGGCTGGTAGTAATTACCGGTGGCGAGCCGCTGATGCATAATTTAGATGAGCTTACATCTGCACTAAAGTCCGCAGGTTATGAAACAAATATCGAAACTTCAGGGGCCCATCCGCTTAGCGGATACTGGAACTGGATATGTTTATCTCCCAAAAAATTTAAAGCGCCCTTACCCGAGGTGGTGCCGCATGCCAATGAACTGAAAGTGGTGGTGTTTAATAAATCTGATTTTGAATGGGCAGAAAAATTCGCCGTATTGGTTTCGCCGCAATGCAAATTGTATTTGCAGCCCGAATGGGATAAAGCGCCCATCATCACACCTTTGATCATTGAGTACATTAAGCAGCATCCCAAATGGGAGTTGTCTCTCCAGATACATAAATACATCAATGTGCCGTAGGAAGGGTTTAAAAGGTTTAAGGTTTGAGGTTTAAGGTTTGAGGTTTTTATTCTTTGTTGAT
>JAYWIB010000350.1:0-10538 GCA_043789265.1 Chitinophagaceae bacterium | reverse complement strand
CTTTGTGATAAACAATTCTGCCGTTATGTGCTGCCAGCACTACACAGCCTGGTGTGGCACCCAGGTTAATGGCATTTTGTGCAATGGAATCAATGCGGTTAAGTTTTGTAAAATCAATAGCCGGTTGTATTACTGCCTGCGGATTGGATAAAAAAAAACCGGCACGTTTATACCGCTTCCAAATAGAAAGTTTTCACATACAGTTACAGGCAGGCGCCCCGTAGCCGCCATTTTTCCCTGTAGTAAATCAAGTGCTGTATGCTCTACAATGGAATCATCTTCATAGCAGGCAATTAAATTTTTTGCATTGCACCAGTTTTTTATGGCGTAAGGATTTCCAAATACAAACGTAATACTGTTTGTTTCTTCCTGCAGGCGTGTTACCAGCTCCACTGCAGTTTTGCTGATGCCAAAATTACCGGCGGGCGTGCGGCTGTAATTGTGTATGCCAATGATTACTTTTTTATACCTTTTTTTTATAAGTTCTACGGTAGACAATATCCGGGTGGCATGCTGTTTATAATTAAAGTAGAATACTGCAGCACCGTAGTCATTCCGTATGCGCTTTGCAAAACTGTTATCAGCCTGCCTGCCCACACTTACATACACTACATCATTAGCCACCGGTTTTTTAGGTACTGCCATAGGGAAAAAAGTATCACCCGTTTTCTTTAATACGGTGAGGGCATTTTCGGCCACCAGCTTACGCATGGCGGTTACCTTACTGTTTAAATCACTGGTTATATTTTCGGTATTTACAGGCTGCAGGCGGCTAAGGCCATATTGATATTTTGCCAGCAACACCTTTTTGCAATGCCCTTCAATGTCATTCCAACTTAGCCTGCCTTCTTCAATGGCTGCTTTAATTTTTGCGACAGCCATGGGTACATCTTCGGGCAGGCAAAGCATATCGTTGCCTGCAATAATTGATTGTACAGATGCTTCTCCCGAAGGAAAATATTTTTTTACACCCTGCATTTCAAGGGCATCCGTAAACGTTAGTCCCTGATAGCCCAACTGGTTTCTCATTAAGCCGGTAATGTTATTTTTAGAAAGCGAGGTAGCGAGGTGGGTCGTACTGTCAATGGCAGGAATGTACAAATGCGCCACCATTACACTGCCTGTGCCTGCGGCAAACATTTTCCGAAAAGGATACAGCTCCAGCGAATCTAACTCAGCCATTGTTTTATTTATCACCGGCAAATCCAGGTGAGAATCTACTGCTACATCTCCATGCCCGGGAAAATGTTTGGCACAGGCCATTACACCCACATCCTGCATGCCTTTCATATATTGAATACCAAATGCTGCCACTTTATATTTATCTTCTCCAAAGCTGCGATCGTTTATTACCGGGTTGGCAGGATTGTTATTTACATCCACCACCGGTGCATAGTTTACCTGTATGCCTGCACGCCTGCATTGCTCCCCCACTATTTTTCCATATTGATAAATGATTGCGGTATCCTGCACCGCACCCAGCATCATTTGCCTGGGCAGTGGCAGCACACTGTCCGTCATACGCATGCCCACACCGTTTTCGCCGTCAATACAAATGAGCAGCGGTGTTTGGGCAGCAGCCTGCAGTTGGTTTACCAGCAAAGCCTGCTTTACCGGCGAACCCTGAAATAGACAAATACCACCGATGTTAAATTGCTTAACTTGCTGCATTACTTTTTCATCAAAAAATGTAATGGTTTTTGTTTTTGAATCAATGCTGGAAAGCCTTACCACCATCAGTTGTGCAATGCGTTGGTCGCCGCTGAGAGAATTATATACACTGTCCGCCCAATTGTGACCAGCAGTGTCCGTTGTTTGGGCATGTAACGAAATTATGCTGCAAATAAACAGGGGAAACAAAAAAGAAAATTTTATCATAATAGTGGTATGCGTCACAAATTAAGAAGAATTGATTGTATAAAGCCAACCTTCGTTTCGTTAAAAATTATAGTGTTCAAAAACAATAATGTTGCTTTTTGTAATGTGTCAGTAAGTATCGACATGCAGGTGTAAAAGCTTCTGCAGTTGTGTAAAAAAATTGCAATAGGCGCACACAGCCACACAGTAACATTATTAGTCAGCACATCACTGCATGCTGATAATTTAAAAAATTTTAGCGGTTACTTGCATTTGTGCAAAATTGTTTTTATGTTACTCTTCAAAATCCTGTCTGCTTTGATTTACCTCTTTTCTATAAGTAAAAAATATTACCGCCACAGAATTTTTTTTGTACCATTATTTACCCGGGTACAGCACCACAGCAAAAAACCGGAAAGCCGAAAACGGGTCATAGAGTAGGCATTAAATTTATTTGAAATGAAATACATACTCATTATTTGTATTGCAGTAAGTTCCTGCGCCCGAATACCGATACAGGCTGTGCAGTTGTCAGACGCATTAAAGGAAGAAGGCGAACGCATGCACCTGCTGAATCTTACACTGCTGGATAAAATTTTTCAGGAAAAAAAGCATTTGATAAATGAATTTATCAGCGCTGAATACACACCTGCGCTTATTGAAAATTTCAAGAGCAAGCTGCCGCCAAATACAGATTTTAAAGCAGATTTTGCTGACATGATGCAGGCGCTTTATCCACGCATTACTGCAAGAAAAGATTCGCTGCAGCAGGTGCTGGATGTACAAAAGGCCGGCATTGTAAATAAATTAAATACTGACTATAAAGTATACAGCAATGCATTTGCCGACATGCAAAACCTGCTCCGCTCCGCAGCTAAGCTTAACCAGCAGCAGGCTGATGTATATGCACAAATTAAAGCACTGTCAGGCAATAAAATTGATTTGGAAAGTATTGATAAGGCAGTCAATAAATTTATAACGGATGGCGGTGCCGTTGGCGAAAAAGCAGTATTGCTTACAAGTACCATTAACTCACTTTTAAAATAATACACATGCCCAATAAATTTGATAAGCTTGCCGGTGAAGCGCAGGCAATGACAGACAATGAATTTAAAGACCGCTTCTCCAGCCTTACCCGCCTGCACGATGCGGAGATTACAAAAATCATTGATGATACAGGCATCAGTCAGAAAGACCTCGCCAACCTTTTAGCAGAAATAAAAAACGCCACAGCCATTAATAATAAAACGGCGCAGTCTGTTATCAATATTCAAAATGGTGTGCAGGCGCTGGTGTCTATTACAAAAAAATTGCTGTTTTAATTGCATCACATTGGTTTGTGTTGGCAACTTACAATGGCGTTACTTTATAAGCAGTGGTAAAAATTTTATTGCCATCCGGTGGAAGTATTACTAAATCGATGCCATTGTTGAAAGTATCCGGCGGCGCACTCAGGTTTTCAATAGCTATGCTGTTGCGGTGCGGCGGCGTATACAACTGCAAATAGGGGTAAGTTCTATCGGGCCTTATCTCTACCTGTATTTTTTTGTGCGGATCTCTCAGCACACACAGCGGCTGGCACTCCGCAAAATTTAGCGAAAAGCAATTATCAAATATTGCGTCCCCTATTTGTTTCAATGCATGGTAGGTATTGTAAGGAACAATGTGCCCGGTAGGAATCAGTTTTTCATCAAATAGGATTTGGTCTTTGCTTTGAAACTCCAATTGCAGGTCGTCTATCTTTCCACCGAAAGTAAAATAGGGATGCCAGCCATCCTGAACAGGTATCAGTCCTTCATCCCTGTTGAATATATCAGTGGATACCACCAGTTCATTATCTTTCTTGAGGTGATATGTAATTACACAATCAAAATGAAAAGGATACCCTGCATCTTCACCCCTGTATTGATACTCTACGGCCACACCGGCATGGGCTTCATCTGCATAGGTATATTTAATTTTAAACGGCACATCATACAGCAGGCCATGCAGTGCATTGCCCTCCAGTATAAATTTTTGTATGGTAAATTGCCGCTCACCAAAGGGATAGGTGGCATTTTTTATCCTGCAGGCAAATGGAGAAAGTTTGCAGCTTTTAAATCCTTTCGATGCTGCATTTTTTTTAAAATCATCAGCATCAAGGTAGCTGTCAATTACATTAATCTGCTGCTGATGTACCACCGTAAACGAATGCAGTATGGCGCCGCAGCCGGGCAGGATGACGGCAGAGGTGCCGGAGGATTGATCGGTGAGGATAACAGAAACGGAAACATTATCCTGCGATGTGCTTACACTGAACATAAAAATTAGATAAGGTGAAATATAGTTTGCAAACTACTTTAAAAACCGCAGATATAGATAGTGTCTGCTTAATAAGGGCATTTTTTTAAACATAGGTATATTTTACTACCTTCGCCCACAACAAAAAACATACTGCTTATTGTGTAATTATACCTTGTTTTATTATTTTATTAATTCATTATGTTGCAAGCCCTGCAGAGTGTAATTATATATTTATGAATTTCAATTTTAAGTTCCCCATTTTTTGTTTTATTTTCATTTTTTTCGCACTTACCTCAAGCGGCCAGGTAAACCTGCTTTCTTTACAGGATTTGTCTGCTATAAATATAGACGATGTAGAGGATAATGATATAAAGAACTACTTTTTAAAGGCCACCGAAAGCGGACTTTCAGAAGAAAATATATTCAGGTTGCTTACGGAAAAAAATCTCCCTGAATCTGAAATAATAAAACTCAAAGAAAGATTTGTGCGGCTCGGTATTAGTAACAAAAATCAGTTACCTGACAAAGACAAACCCTCTTCAAAATACAGTAGTAATGAACGCCGGTCTTATGATAAGGAAGGCAGTACAGTGCCAGTTCAAAAAGTAAAAAGTGACATGACAATTTTTGGCTCTGAACTTTTTGACCAAAGCAGTCTTGTGTTTGAACCCAATTTACGTATACCAACTCCATCAGGATATATTTTGGGGCCTGATGACGAATTAATTATTAATGTATTTGGATTAAGTGAAAAAACTTACAATGTTGCTGTAAATGAAGAAGGCAATATTTATATCCCGCAGGTGGGGCCACTATTTGTAAATGGATTAAATATTGAGCAGGCATCTGCCAAAATAAAGGCAAAATTTTCTTCCACTATATACAAGGCTATCGGCAGTGGACAAACCCGGGTGCAAATATCACTTGGCAAAATAAGAAGCATTCGTGTAACCGTAATTGGCGAATCAAAAAAACCAGGCACTTATACGGTATCATCTCTTACCACGCTTTTTAATCTGTTGTATTTGTGCGGTGGTCCTTCAGATTTGGGCAGCTACCGAAAGATTGAGCTGATAAGAGGTAATGAATTAAAACGAACCGTTGACCTCTATGCATTTTTATTAAAAGGAGATCAAAAAGACAATGTGTTACTGCAGGAAGGCGATGTAATAAGAATACCGTATTATAAGGCCAGGGTTACATTCACTGGCTTTGTTAAGCATCGGGGTAAATACGAGTTAACAGAAGGAGAAACCTTTGAGCATTTGCTTCAATACAGTGGCGGATTTTCTGACAATGCTTTTAAGGCCAATGTAAAAGTGTACCAATTAACAGAAAGCGAAAGAAAAATTAAGGATTTACCAAAACTCCAATACAATACATACCAGCCTTTGACAGGTGATTCTATTATTGCCGGTAAAATATCGGATCGCTTTGAGAATTTGCTCACTATAAAGGGCGCTGTGATGAGACCCGGTGAATATGAACTTACGGGCAATCTTACTTTAAAAGAGCTGATTGAAAAAGCCGGCGGGGTAAAAGAAGATGTATATTCAAAAAGAGGAAGTATTAGCAGGCTCAATAAAGATAAAACTCCCCTGCAGGTTTCATTTGATATTGATGCTGTGCTTACCGGCAGGCAAAATATTTACCTGAGTAAAAATGATAGTGTTACTGTTTATTCAATTACAGACCTTGCCAACAATTTACAGATAACAATAGATGGCCTGGTAAAAAGACCCGGCCAGTATAAATGGGTGGAAAATTTGAGCTTAATGGATGTATTACTATCTGCGGGGGGCTTTGCTGAGGGAGCAGATAAAAACAGTGTAGAAATTTCCCGGCGTATAGATAATATCAAACTTACGCAACTCAATCATGTACAGAGTGAAATAATAAAGGTGGATCTTTTATCCGATGCACAAGCCGATGTAATACTTAAACCATTTGATGTTATCAATATAAGACAGCAGGCGGGATACAGCAAACAGCGTACTGTAACGGTGGAAGGGATGGTAATAAACCCGGGGAAATATACATTGAAAATGAGTGGAGATAAAATAAGTGATATCATTAAACGGGCAGGCGGATTTACCGCCAATGCTGATACTACCGCCATTGTAATAAAAAGAGTGGTAAAAAAATTGCAATCTGAAGAGGAGAGAAAAAATGTGTTTTCTAAATTATTAAATATTGATAAGGACAGCATCAATTCCAGTGAACGCATCAGTGAAGAAATCAACAAGGCATATGAACGAATCAGCATCGACCTGGTAAAAGCATTAGAGCAACCCGGAGAAAGTGAAAACATGTTATTGGAAGACGGAGATATACTGGTGATAGAACGCAACAGTAACCTTGTAAAAGTAAGCGGCGAAGTATATTTCCCAACCATTATTCCATTTAAAAAAGGTGCCAGTTTACTGTACTATATCCAAAAGTCTGGTAGCTATACCGAAGGAGCCCGCAAGCGTGGAACACTGGTTATATATCCCGACGGTAAAGCCAAAAAAGTAAAATCCTTTTTATTTTTTAAAAGTTATCCCGAAGTAGTATCAAGGTCAGAAATATTTGTGCCTCCCAAATCGGATAAAAATAAATCAAAAGTTTCTTTAGGAGAATGGTCAGTCGTTGTTTCTTCTCTGGCAATTATAGCAAATGTGATTATTAATTTGCGTAAGTAAACAATGGTGCTTTTAAACAAAAGTACTGTAATCAATAATGAATAAACCATGTAAAATAGACGAATTAAAATCTGAAAACAGGTTGCTGAGAAATATGATAAAAGCTTTACTTAATAAATGGTGGTTGTTCAGTATACTTGGTATACTTGGTGGTATTGGAGGGATATGGTATGCATCCATTCAGCAAATACAATATCAAAGTCATTTAACTTTTGCCCTGGATGAGGGTGCTTCTGAAGGAGGCGGATTATCTGGAGCAGCAAGCCTTGCCGCTCAATTTGGATTAAGTGTGGGCGGGGCCAATGATGTATTTGCCGGGGATAACATTACGGAGATAATGCTCAGCAGGAGGGTAATAGAAAGGGTATTATTATCTGTAGATACATTTGAAAATAAAAGTCAACCACTTATTGAATATTATCTTAAAATGTCCGGAAAAAGAAATACCGCTGATACCAGCTTTTTAAACATTCATTTTTTTCCGGGAGAAAATAGAACTACATTTTCCTATCAAAAAAATAAAGCATTATACAAAGTCTATCGTTACTTTTTAGATGCTTACATTTCTGCCAGAAAACCCAATAAAAAATTAAATATTTATGAAGTTTCCGTAGTGAGTGTATCGGAAAAATTTACAAAAATTTTTACTGACAGGCTGATAAATGAAACGAATGCTTTCTATACAGAAATCAGAAGTAAAAAATCCAAAGAAACCCTTGCTATCTTAGAACAACGAACGCAGGCAATGAAAGGAAATTTTAATAAAAGCCTTGAAAATAATGCCATAGCACAAGATGCTAATTTAAATACCAGTTTTGCAGCCGCAAGGGTGCCGGTTATTAAAGAGCAGGCCAATTCGCAGGTATATGGGGGCGCTTATGGTGAAATGTTTAAGAATCTGGAAATGGCTCGTTATCAATACTTAAAAAGCATACCCCTTATGCAGGTAATTGATGCTGCTGAGTATCCAATGGAAAAAATAACAGTTGGTAAATTAAAAACAGGTTTAATCTTTTCGTTCATTACAGTATTTATTGGATGTCTCATTTTTATGCTTATAAATTTATTCAAATTCAAAAAGAGCAGCAATACTTGATACGTGTTTAACTGGCGGGCTAATTGTTATGAATAAAACTACATCAGGTGCTTTTACATTTATTAAAACTCTCTTTTTTAAAGTAAGTAAAAATGTATTTTGGCTTATTTGTCTTAGTATAACTACAGCAGCCTGCCAGTTTTTAGTATACGCATTCATCAACAAAAATTTAGGTAAAGAAATACTTGGAGTTTGGTCGTTAGTAATAGCTGCTACCTCAATAGGGCAAATCAGCAATTTTGGTTTCAGCAATGGCCTTGTTAGGTATTTACCCGAATTAATCAGCAAAAACGAAAGAGAGAAAATTTCCAAGCTTGTAAGCACCATACATTTTGCAAACTTCTTTTTGTCGTTGCCGGTGTTATTTTTATTGTATTTTCCGGCAGTAAAATATGCTGCTTATTTACTGGCACCTCATCAGTTTCAGGTATTTAAATCAATAATAATCTGGTGCATGGCCGGTTTGTTTATTAATAATCTTTTTTCGGTATATAGTTATCTTCTTGATGGGATGCAAAAATATTATTTGCGCTGCCTGATACAAATTTCAGGTTGGATTTTTTTTATGATATCTTCAGTTATGTTAATGCCTTTTAAGGGTATTTACGGCGTTGCATTAGCCTTTTTTTTTCAAAGTATTTGGCAGTTGGTAATCGCTTACATTATAGTGGCAAAAAATAATTATATACCTGGAGGATTTGAATTTGGCTTTGATAAAAAAATATTCCGGATGGTTTCCTCTTTTGGCATAAAATCACAAGCAGTTAGCGTGCTTGTAATTTTTTTTGATCCAATTGTAAAGTTTTTTATTACAAAAAATATTGGACTTATTGCAACTGCCAATTATGAAATTGCAAATAAAATAGTTATTCAGGTAAGAAATCTTCTTGTAAGTGCCAACCAGGTGATAATACCAACAATGGTGATAAACAAAAGCCATGGGTTAGAAAACAGCTACTTTGACAGTATGTCTCGTAGAAATATAATTTTATCAGTATGTGCAGGTATTTTCGTGCTACTTACTTCACCTCTTATCATTTTATTTTTTTCAGGAAAATTTGATCCCTTTCTGATGAATATCATCGTTGTGCTTAATTTTGGATGGATATGCAATATGATTACTTCTCTACACTATTACTCTTGTACATCCTTTGACAGGCTAAATAGCGTTATTATCTATCATTTTATATTAGCCATATTTACCTGCACAACTTATTTTATTATTTCAAATTTTACCCACAATGATTATATATATTTTTATGTTCCTCCAATTGTATTATTCGTCGGCAGTATTTATAATTCTTATGCTCTTAGTGATATTATTGATGCTGCTTTTTCCTGGTTAAAATCTATTCCGTTTTTATACATCACTTTTGGTTCTATATTTTTTTTGGTGTATTCTCCTAAAACAATCCTTTCAGCATACGGAATTTTAATTATTCTATCCTCTGTATTTTTTATCTGGCTTTGGTGTAAGTATAATTTAGCAGCATTTATAAAAAATAATAAATCATGAGTAAAATAAAATTATACCAATCATTCAATAATCTAATTCACAAAGCAGGTTTAGATATACGACGATATCCTTTAAGACAACAGCGGATTTTGCTGGCATATCTTCAGCAAAACAACGTTAACTATTGCTTTGATATAGGTGCAAATACCGGGCAATTCGCTTTAGATTTTATCAAAGCTGGATTTAAAGAAACTATTTTTTCATTTGAACCGCAGACAGAAGCTTTTTCAATCCTGAGTAAGAATACGCTTAAATATAAAAAATGGAAAGCTTTTAATTCTGCATTGGGTAATACTGATGGACAAGCTATCATTAATATATCTGCAAATTCAGTCAGCAGTTCTATTTTACATATTGAAGAATTGCACATTCAGGCTGCTCCGCAATCTAAATATATTGGCCAAGAAAAAATACCAATAAAAAAACTTGATACGTTCGTAAATGAAATCGGTTTGGAAGATAAGTTTTTTCTTAAAATAGATGCCCAGGGATACGAATGCAAGATATTGGAAGGTGCTGATGAGTGTTTTCAAAAGATATATGCACTTCAATTAGAAATAGCCTGTGCAGAATTGTACAAAGGAGAAAAACTTTTTGATGAGATGAAAGCTTATATTGAATCAAGAGGATTTTACATAAGTTCAATAGAAAGCGGATTTACTGATCCACAAACAGGTTGTCTTCTGCAGGCGGAAGTAATTTTTCTTAAAAATGTATAACCGTTATTAATAAGACATACATCCGTTTATTTGATGGAGTAAGCATTTAAATAGGAAGTACATTTGCTGACTCCACATAATTGTTAGTGTAAAATATTGAAGTTGAAACCGGCGATAAAGATTAGCATTATAACTGTTTGCAAAAACAGGGAAGACTTTTTGGAAGAAACTATTTCAAGTGTTGCCAATCAAACGTATAAGCATATCGAGTACATCATTATTGATGGCAAGTCAACTGACTCTTCGGTAGAGATTATAAAAAAGTATAGCGGTAAAATATACTACTGGATTAGTGAAGAAGACGAAGGGATGTATTATGCAATTAATAAGGGCCTAAAAAAAACTACGGGTCATTATATTTTGATACTTAATTCGGATGATGT
>JAYWIB010000349.1:0-2964 GCA_043789265.1 Chitinophagaceae bacterium | reverse complement strand
GGGGCTGGCAGCGTTCTGCTCTAATGGGCATAAGCAAAAAAATAGGTATGAAAACCAAATGGTTTAAAAGCACCAAGCTATCGTTGCTGTATGATTTTATGGCGGAGAGGCATGTGCCAGTGGGGCAGCAGTGGGTATTTAGGGTGGGATATGAATTTTAAAATAATAATACAAATATAGTAAGATGAAAAACAGAATATCACCTCTTATAACTTTAATAAGCCTCTTCTTTTCTTCCTGGATGTTTTTTGCAAAAGCTCAAGTTTCTAAGCCTCTTGTTAATGTCCAAAGTCCTAATGCCACTTCATTTGGGCTTTATGGAGAAGTTCCTGTGTCGCTGTCTACCGGACTTCCGAATATTGAAGTTCCGCTTTATCAATTTAATGAAAATGGTTTAGTAATTCCTATTTCTTTAAATTATCACTCATCAGGATTTCGGCCTGATATGCATCCAGGTTGGGTAGGTATGGGATGGACGCTTAATAGTGGAGGGATGGTGACAAGAATTGTTAAAGATGAGGCAGACGAATACAAACGTACTACTATTGGCATTCATTTTCCTGAACTGATAAATGCTGGATTTTACTTCAACTACGAGATTCTTAATTCTCCCAATTGGAATCAGATTTCTTATATGCAATCTATTACGAGAAGTAATAATTGTTTAATGGATACAGAACCTGATGAATTTTCTTTTAGTTTCCCAGGTTGTAATGGGAAATTTTACCTTGATCACACAAGAACATGGCGAGTAAAATGTGACAAACCAGTAAAGGTCACGTTTAATAATCAGTATTTGGCTGTTCCTTTTTTACCTGCGCCTGGCGGCACCCGTATTAATCGGGATGGTAATTTTAAATCTTTTTCCGGCTTTACTATCACTGATGAAATGGGAACTAAATTTATATTCGGAGGTAATACCGATGCAATTGAATATGAAATGGGTTTTTTTAATCAAAATGATGCGGAGTGGGTAGCTCAAGGCTGGCATCTTACAAAGATTATTCATGCCGATGGTTATGAAGTTAATCTAAATTACGAAAAAGATGACTATATAAATCAAATGTATATTTCAGTAAATATGAACCTTGTTACACGTTCGGTTGGCCCCGGTGGTTTCCTGGGCTCACCCACAAGCTGTTATTCTTTTAACTATGCATCAACCCCCTATTATTTTTACGATGGCAAGTTAATATCACCTTCCTACCTACGTTCTATTACAGGTGCTAATTGTACAATTCTATTTGATAGATCTACAAGTACGGAATTAAGATATGATCCGATAGAGGTATATAATCACAAATACAATCTTTGGAATGATTTTCCTGAAGGATTTAATTTTCTGCCTTATCTTCAAAGAGACTATAGTTCATACCCTATTTGCCTTAACAAACTGCAATGGAAAAAACTAGATGAGATACGTATACAAAATGGTGCTGGCATGCCTGTAAAAAGTTTTGTCTTCAGCTATACCAATAATATAAATCAGCGGTTAACACTATTGTCGCTCACAGAAAAAGGTAAAGTGGAAAACATACCCCCTTATCAATTTTTTTATGATACTTCTTTACCTTTGCCCCCCTACTTAGCCAATAAGAGCGATCACTGGGGATTTTACAATGGAACATTTGCAGATTTTAGCAATCAATCCAATTTTGTTTCAGCCTATTACTCTTATAGAGAACCTAATGCAGCATTTCTCAAGGCAGGTACACTCAATAAAATCATATATCCATCAGGCGGAGTTACTGAATTTGAATATGAGCCTCACCAATATAGTAAACGACTTCAAATTGAGCGCACTGCTGGTATAGACGCCACATATAACAGCAATACGGTAGCAGGAGGTCTTCGAATAAAAAAGATTTCATCATTTAATGAGGGCCTTGCTTCTGTAAAAAATACAAAGGAGTATTTCTATGTGAACGGATTTTCAAATATAGTAAATCCAAATACCCAAATGTCCAGTGGCATTTTAGGAGGTCAAATAAAATATTATTTCGATGACTATCGAGCCAATGCTTTTAATTGTCCCGAGATTATTATGTCCAAATCAATATTTACTTCGCAATCTGTTTTACCTGTTTCCAATAATAGTATGGGTAATCATTGTGGATATAGTGAAGTAGCTGTGAAACTTAATGACGCAAGTTATACCCGCTATTTCTACACAAATTTTGACAATGGTCATATTGATGAACCGGTTACCTGTTTGCAAATCAGTCGTACTCCTTACGAACCCGCCACATCGCTTGAATCAGAAAGAGGTGTTTTATTAAGGGAAGAACAGTATAGCAGCAGCAATGTTTTGTTACGAAAGCGGGCACTACAATATATACCACTTAACAAAAGCAATGAATATGTAAGGTCAATGAGTGCTACGTTTACTAATGCGTGCCCAGGTTTTGATGCATCTATAGAGGAGGGTGTCGCATATAAACTTTACACTTATTCGTATATTCCTGAAAATGAAACTATCACAGTTTACGATAAAAATGGTCAAAACCCTCTCATTACTCAGCGCAATATGACCTACAATAGCCAATATCGCCAGCTTATGAAGGAGGATTTTAAGAACAGCAAAGAACAATCTACCATAACTTATTACCGTTACCCATATGATGTCTTATCTTATGTATCTCCCTTGGTATCCACCGCTAATGAAACAACTGCTTTTATGATTCAAAATAATTATATTGGAATACCTATAGAAACTATTCAAACAAAAATGTTAAATGGATTTGAATACGTTACTCAAAGCAGTATTAACAGCTATAAATCTTTCTCTGGGTTAATCAAGCCCGGATTTAATTATATATTTCAGTCTACACTGCCTATATTAAAAAGTAATTATTCTAATTATGCTGGCTAATTAATCTTTTGAGGTGCTAAGAGTAACTTTGGTATAAAAAATATTATGCCACATGCCCGTCAATCAAATTTAGCCGAAGAGAGCTATAAGAT
>JAYWIB010000348.1:0-2964 GCA_043789265.1 Chitinophagaceae bacterium | reverse complement strand
TACATGGGCATTGCCACCCGGCGATAGCCAATGCCATCGCAGCGCAGGCCAATACACTGGAGCATGTAATTTTTGCGGGGTTTACACATACGCCCGCTATAGATCTTTCAAAAAACTTAATTAGTATTTTACCCGGTCATTTTGCCAAAGTATTTTTTTCTGATGACGGATCCACCGCTGTGGAAGTGGCGCTGAAGATGGCGCTGCAATACTGGCACAACAAAGGATACACTAATAAAACCAGCATAATTGCATTTGAAAATGCATACCACGGCGATACTTTTGGTGCTATGAGTGTGGCAGAAAGAAATGCATTTAATGCCGCCTTTAATCCACTGCTGTTTGAAGTAAAAAGATTGCCGCTGCCCAATAAGCATAATATAGAATCAATAAAAAAACAATTGGCAGCATGGGGAGATGAAGGCAATGCAGCCGCTTTTATTTTTGAGCCGCTGGTACAGGGTGCCGCCGGCATGCTGATGTATGAGGCTGCTTACCTGGATGAATTAATTGCTTTGGCCAATGAAAAAAATATCATCTGCATTGCTGATGAAGTAATGACAGGCTTTGGAAGAACAGGAAGAAATTTTGCTATTGATTATTTAAAATATAAACCGGATATCATTTGTTTGTCCAAGGGAATTACCGGGGGCTTTATGGCACTCGGTGTAACCGTATGCATCCAGGAAATTTTTGATGCGTTTTATGACGATGATAAAAACAAAACTTTTTTTCATGGCCACTCTTATACGGCCAACCCGCTGGCATGTGCTGCTGCCAATGCAAGCATCCGCCTGCTTACTGAAGAAAAATGCCAGGAGCAAATCAGTGCCATTGCATCCAGCCATGCATTGTTTGCTACAACAATCCGTGCTCATTTTTTTGTAAAAGAAACCAGGCAGCAGGGTACCATACTGGCCATTGAATTGAATACAAAAGAAAACAGATCCTACTTTAACAGCATTCAAACTGCAGCGTATACCTATTATTTAAGCAAAGGAATTTTTTTGCGGCCACTGGGCAATGTGGTGTACATCATGCCGCCTTACTGCATCACCCAGCAGGAACTGGATAAAGTGTACAATGCAGTAGCAGCATCACTTCCCTATTTAGCTGCCATCAGTGAGGGCATAAAAAAAGAGCCTGATAAAAGACTCTTTTTATAAAAAATATCAGCAGGAGATTACCACCTGTTTCCGCCACCGCCACGGTTGCCGGAATATCCACCACCACCGCTACCACGGTTGCTGGAATAACCACCACTGCTTCTTTCAGTTTTTTCTTTAGCAACAGACACAGCCATTGCACGGCCTTCTACTTCTTTGTTGTTAAGACCAACCATTGCTGCTTTTGCCTCATCATCAGAAGGCATTTCGATAAAACCAAAACCACGTGAGCGGCCGGTTTCTCTGTCTGTAATTACTTTGGCAGAACTAACTGAACCAAATTGAGAAAACAATTCATTGAGCTCTTCATCATTTGTATTAAAGCTCAGGTTTGAAGCGTAAATTTTCATACTCTTAAAAATTTATAATTAATTAAAATAAAATACCTGTGATGGTAACCAAAGAGAAACTTTTAAGAAGAGAAAACTAATACGTTGGAGAAGTAATAAATTGAATCTGTCTGTAAAGAATGTGCTCATTGAGCTATAATCACGGCGTGAAGATATGGGTAAATATTTAAACGGGCTAATTAAATTATATGCGGATTGCACTTCTTTTATTTATTGAAGGCTGGGCCTTAGTGTTATTTTTTATGAAACAACATATCATTTTTTTATAAATTACATAAAGTACTGTAAGCATAGATTTACTGTTAGTTATAGTTTTTTTAAAAATGTAGGTTTATCAGCTTCCTGTTGATGTGCACTGAAATGTTAAGGTTTTTAAGTTTGTACTATTTGCAAGCTTACGACTGCATAACAAAGCAGCAGGCTGATTAATTTTTTAAAATGGTAAACTCCACCCTCCTGTTCAATTGCCTGTTTTCGTCCGTAGTGTTGGCCACCACAGGTTTTGTTTCGCCATAGCCCTGCGAACGGATACGGCCCGGTGCAATGCCTTTAGATATAATATATTCCATTACTGACCTTGCCCTGTTGTCACTCAGTTTAAAATTATAGTCATCCGTTCCACGGCTGTCTGTATGGGCGCTCATTTCTATTTCCACTGCCGGATTTTCGGCAAGCATTTTCACCACCCTGTCCAGCTCTACAAAAGATTCTGATCGCAAATCCCATTTATCAAAGTCAAAGTACACATTGTTCAGCCGCACTACAGATCCCACTTCTATCGGCACCAGGTAAAGGTCTTTGTGTATTTCTTTGTAACCAAGTTTACGCAGCGAATCGAGGTTAAGATTTTCTGACTGTGCAAAAAAGTGATCGGCATTGGCACGTATCAAATAATTTTTATCGTAAGGCAATACAATTTTAAATGCGCCATCAGATGGATTGGATGTGCCGCTGCCTGCCAGGTTTCCTTCAGGCAGTGTTTCATACAAAAGTGAAGCACTCAAAGGTTCATTTGTTTTTTTATTGTACACATTGCCGCTCACCATCATTACAGGATCGGGCCTTTCTCTTTCAAGCAACTTAATGCGTACAATATCGCTTTCGCCATACGAGTTCAGTTCGGTACTCATATAGGCATACTCTCCACCGGCATCCATTGTAAAAAAACAATCCATGTCTTTGGTGTTGATGGGTTCACCAAGATTAATTGGGTCGCTCCATTTTTGCCAGGTATCATCCAGGCGTTTCGTCATCCATATATCATTGCTGCCTAAGCCTCCCGGTCTGTTGCTGCTAAAGTAAAGGGTAACGCCATCGGGTGCCAGGTAAGGTGTGGTTTCGTTGTAATTTTTAAGATTTATTTTTTTGCCCAGGCTTTTTGGCTCGGTCCAGGTATCATCCGGCAATACAAAACTTACATACAGATCATTGTTCCTTCCCTGATCTTC
>JAYWIB010000347.1:0-2968 GCA_043789265.1 Chitinophagaceae bacterium | reverse complement strand
AAAAATTGCAGTTAGAAACTGGGGCAGAGTACCTGGCGTGTATTGCCGCTGGCCTGGTTATAAAATCCTTTTTTAATTAAATTAAATTCTTCAGCTCCACGCATGTTATTAAAATTACGCAGCGAAGAAACAGTGGCATCGTAACTAAATGTAAAACGGATATTTTTTATTTCAAAGCCCACCATTGGTATAATTGCATCGCCTCCCCTGTAGTATAATCCTGCTATCAATTGTTTTTCGCCGGCATTAGAGAGATTGTAATTTGCATTTAATCCAATCATAAATTCGCTGGCCTTAGCCTGGTTGGTGTAGTATACATTTGGATTAAGGATAACCCGGTCGTTCACTTTAAGCAATGCATTTACAAAACCAATGTGCCGCATCGGTATGCGGCTGCTGTCTGCGGAGTTGCTAAAAAATGTTTCCTGGGGGCGGTTAACATGATGAATGGAATAGCCTCCGTTGATGTAAATATTTTCATCCGGAAAATAAGCGTAATTAACACCAGCCTGCATATCAAAATAACTGGTGCTGTTATTGGTGAGTACTACAGACGAGGGCAGTTCGCCATCAAAAAATTTTCCATCAAACTGATCAGGAAAACGAAGTTTGGTTTGATCAATTCTTTTATTGGCCCAGCCCACATTAAAACCTGCAGTTACCAGGCTGCTGTTCCCCAGCATTTGGTGATACGCAATAGAACCGTATACTTTAGTAGACCGTAAGGCACCACTGCCGGCCACATCACTTAAAATCATGCCGCCTAATCCCAGCCACCCATTGTCAAGCCTGTCACGAAATAATTGTGCATCTGCAAATGCACTGATTGTTCTGTAAGGAGCCGCAAGCACAGATGCCCACTGATTGCGAAAATGCACGCCCACCCTGTAATCCGCATCGGGTATAAAGCCGGTGTTGGCCGGGTTAGTAGTTAAAGGAGAATTGAAGAATTGAGAAAAATGTAAATCCTGTGCATTGCTGTGTTTACACACCGCAAAACTTACTGCAAATAATATTAATATTCCTCTCTTCATCTGATAGCCTTACTAAATTTTATAAACAACACATACCACTTAATAGTTGTACTTTTTTTTATTACCTGAGCAAAGTAATATCTCCGGCCTTGCGTAATTTTTTTCCATCTGTAAATTCTACATCCAGGGTATAAGTGTATACATCCATTGGCTGCAAAGCACCTTTAAAGGTACCATCCCATCCATTGACCTTGCTGGCAGATGCAAACACCACCTGGCCCCAGCGGTTATAAATTTTCCAGTTCATTTTACCTATACCAAACCCTGTTACTTTAATGATGCCATTTACACCAAACCTGCCGGGTGTAAATGCATTGGGCACATCCAGCAGGGGACGCACTTTTGCCTGTACCGGTTTGCATATGGTATCGCTGCAGCCCGCCGCATTCGTAGCTATCAGGCATACATTGTATATTCCCGTAGCATTAAACTGGTGACTGGGATTTTCCTGATCAGAAAATTCGCCATCTCCAAAATCCCAGTTTAGCTTAGTATAGTTAGAAGACTGGTTGGTAAAAAAAGCCGGTTTATTTTCCTGCGGTTCTACCGGAAGAAAAGTAAAATCAGCCACCGGAATATCAAACACATTTACAGTAAAAAAAGCAGTGTCGCTTTTATTGCAGGTGCTGGTGTCGTTGGCTATCAGCCTTACAGTATACCGGCCTGCCTGAAGATAAGTATGAGTGGGGCTTACATCCTGAGATAAAGGAGAACCATCTCCAAAACTCCATTCGAAAGAAGTACCACCGATGGACGCATTTTCAAAAGTAAGTGGGGTATTAACGCAGGCTTTATCCGCTGCATTTATGCCGGCTACTACATTAATGGCAAGGCGTATGTTAACCGTCGCCGAATCCGGTGCATTGCAAAACACTGTATCATCTACAATAAGTTTTACTGCATAATTTCCAATAGATGCATACGTATGGGTAACATCTGTATAACCAGTACGAAGGCGTGGGCTTCCATCACCAAAATCCCATACAAAAGATTGATTGGTATACACCGGCAATGCAGCCGTAGTAGTATTGATAAATTTAAAACTGAGGTTGGTACATGGCGGCAATTTTAAAGCGGTAAACTTAGGCACCACTGTATTGTTGCCCACCCGTACAGAAGTGTAAGCAGTATCTGCAATGTTACATGTGGCAGAATCTATAGATACCAGCATAAGCCGGTAATTGCCCACCTGACTATAAGTATGCGTTACAAAATTTACAGGGGTAATGGTGGTAACTTTTGGTGAATTGTCGCCAAAATCCCAGATGTATCTTTTGCCTTTATTGAGCGTATCTGTAAAGCGGATGTCCAGCGGCACACAGCCGATGGTATCTACCACACCATCAATAGTGGCCTGCACACTTGCACCCACCCCGCCAAAATTCATTTCAATTTTTACGGATGCCTGCGAACAGTTTACCGAGTTGTTTACAGAAGACCAAACGCCGGGTGTAGTGGGATAAAACACCCCGGGTACATTGCCACAGTTGGCACATATGGCCTGGTAAATTATACCATTGGCATCAAAGCGGCTGGTACCGCCATCTACATGGTCGTTAAAGCCACCCCGCTGCCCAAAGAAACTTCCATACAACTGGCTGGCGCCGTCTCTTTCAAGTACAAAGAAATAAAAATCATTTCCATCAGTGGTTGACTGAACGGCATCGGCGGTTACGGGCAGTCCCGTGGTACCTTCGCTGGGATAGCCCTTACCATTATTAAAGGAGCCGCCCCATCCGGATACATACACATTTTGACAACGATCCACCAGAAAAGCAATAGGGGAAATATCAGGCGCAGACTTTCCGGTACCAAACATGGTACTGTATACATAGTCCGACAAATCTGGGTTTAATTTTGCAATAAACTGCTTGCCGCCAGGTTTGAAATAAGCAACATTTTTTTGTTTCCATGCGCCGGTGGTGGCGCCCATT
>JAYWIB010000346.1:0-2969 GCA_043789265.1 Chitinophagaceae bacterium | reverse complement strand
CTTTATCCTGCCACAACCTGCCTGGGCTTTTTACCCACTGATGACCTTGCGGATCAAGCTTATACGGTATCTGCGTTTTTACAAACTGCCAGATATTTCTACAAGTTTCAATGAGCGTTTTTTTTTGCAGGCTCTTTGCAAAATCTGCTGTGTATACTGCTGCTTTTTTATCAGCAAAAAGCACTGTTTCAATGATGTCCTTTGTTAATCCATCAGGGTACCTGATGTGGTCATCCTGCGGCATTGGCTTTTTGATGAGCGCTGTTTTATACATCGCTTATTTTTTTTCGGCCAGTGCTTTTGCAACTACTTTTTTTGAAGCTGCCGTTTCGCTTTTATCTGCCTGTTTTTTTTCTACAGCTTTTGCCTTTAATACCGGATACTTTTCGCCTGCTTTTGGGGCATCATCAGTTTGGTAGAAGGGGGCATTCTGCGAACAACCAACCTGCCGATTAAATGATGCCTGCAGCGCCACATCATCGACACTGGTAAAGTGTGTACTGCGAAAGCCCGTTTGCGGTTTCATTACATAGTACCCGCTGCTGTCGATGCATATAAATACCACCCTGCCTTTGCCATCGTGGCCTTCCTGTACGGGTTCAAAAATTTTTGTCATACAAAAGAGTTTCTGTTTTTAAATGCCTGCATTATTTTTTGTTTACGCAGTACTGCAGAAGCGCCATACTGTAAAAATCCACGTGGTGGCTTAATTCCTGCACGCCTGGGCGGGCATGTACAATGTTGTGCATGATGGTGCCGCCCTGGATGCACCCTGCGAAAATTATTTTCCATATTTAAACTGCTTTTATTTATGTGGCCTACCTGCCCTCCGCCGAGGTCGCTTAATGAAACAATTTTTTGAAAAGGCATATTAAAAAACCCAGTTTTTAACATGCCCTGCATTTTTACATTTTCAATCTTTTTTTTCTGTATAATCTGCATCACTACTGAAAGGGCGCTTACCCTTGCAGATACATCCACCGTTTGAGATTCTTTACCGGCAAGATTGATTTGGCTTTCGCTTCTAAAGCTGCCCAGCAGCATACCATTGCCATTGATGATATTGCCAAAGAACGACTGCACGGGCACTGCTGTTTTATTTGGATTGTACACAGTGATTGCAAAAACTATTTCCGGCTGCAGTAAATTTTTTAAGCGGATTTTTAATCCGCTTATATCGTACTGCAGGTATTTAATGCTTTCCTTAATATTCCAGCTTTTATACGCTGCAAACATTAAAGCTGCAAGGCAAAAAACAAAAAGTGGTTTTTTATTTGCCATCAATATTTTTTTTTCGTGTGCATTTTTCTACCGCTATTTTAACCACTTCGCCAATAATGGAACCTACCAAACCGTAAACTGCTATCTCTAAAACATGCATGGGCGTGATGTTTAAAAAATAGGACATGATACAAGCCAATCCACCGCCTATATTGCTGAGCCTTTCTATAACTCCATTCATTGCCGGACTAATTTTCTTTTTCGATTGAGAATGTGAATGTATTGTGGGCTTAAAATTGCTGTGAGAAGAATGCACGTTTTTGCATAAAATGCATGAAAATGCACAAAATGCAAAGCCTCCCACGGTGGGAGGCTTTAGAGAATTTAAAAGTTATTGAGCTTTATACGGCCCTGTGTTTTTTTGTAGCCGAACATTTCGCCATTCTTTTTTATCCAGGATGGCAAATTGAATAAAATCCAGTACCAGTGTGCCTGCCACCAGTACATAAGCTCATTGCTGTAGATGCTGTGGCGAATATAAAATTTTTTATTCCGCAATACCAGGAATAAAACAACGGCCGCTTTGCCACTGCCTTTGGTAATGGAGAAATAGTAACGCTTCTTCATAATACTTTTAAAAATTTTAGTGTGTCTTCGTACTCCAGCCCCCAGTAATCGCAATACTCTTTAATGCTTACCTGCTGGTGTTCTTTTTTTTGTAAAGAAGATTTTACCAACTGTATTTTTCTGCTGGCTGTAGAGCTGTGGCAACTATGAATGCTCATTACATCGCTTGAAAAAATAATGAGCCGGGAGGGTTGCTTGCAATTTTCTGGCAACATGAATGGGATTTTGCAGGTGAAGGAATCAGCACTATTTTTATGCAATAAAAAAAATAGTAAAAACAACAAAAAAGCTGCTGCCACTATAAGTTTTGCAAGAAAAGAAGAGAGGAAGAAACAGGGCAGAAACAGGGCGGAAACAGATGATATATTCCGGCACCTGCTGTAAAGCCTCCAGGGGCTACAATTTGTAAGGCTTTTTGAACTTTTTTGCTGCTCTATATACATAAAAAAACAAGCGGTGCATTGTTAATGCAGCTTCGCTTGTTTTAATTAGAAGCAAAATACGATTTATATTTTTAAAATTTGCTGATCTAAAATTTCAATCCAGTTATTTCTAATCATGTTTAGATAATAATTATCTGCGCCTGCCGGCATACTGAGCAGGTAACGGTATAGTGCAATGCCTTGAGCGTGGCTCATTTTTAAATTTATTTTTTCGCCGGTAGTATTTACTAACTTTTTTTTTACAATCAATTCAACTTCACTCAGCAGGCAGTTTATTAATCTTACGGATAAATATTCTGCGCTTGTTTTATCCAGGTGTGCTGCATTTTTTAACTGCGATAACTTAAGTAAATTAATGTAGCTAAAAATTGAATGCATTGCATAGTCGGCATGTTGGCGATAGCAGCAGAGCGTTATCATTATCAAAATGGCATTTTCATTGTTTTTAAAAAATCTTTTACGCAGCAAATAATTTTTTCCGTGTCCGCTTTTTGCTCCTGGAGATATTGTATACGTAGGCCGATTGTAACGAGTGCATTCTGACTAATGTCGTGAGCATCTATCCACTCTTTTAAGTATCCGGGTATTTCTACAGAAATTTTTACTTTATCCATTTTGCAGGTGGTTTACTGGTGGATTGCAGGTGGTTTACTGCGGCTATTTATGAGTTGCAAGCAA
>JAYWIB010000345.1:0-10582 GCA_043789265.1 Chitinophagaceae bacterium | reverse complement strand
AAACTTCTGCAAATTTGCCTGCCTTTTACCTCTTTATCATTACATCTCTACATTTGACAAATAAGACAGATAACAATTTAATTGATGAATTTACTTCTATTGTTGCGTTACTTTTGACGTCTTTAGTATTTTCTTTTATTTCAATTATAGCAGAAATCAAAGCCCGGGAATACAGATTAAACAAATTGCAGCATATTTATTCATTTTTTCGTAAATCGGGATAGTTGGAGTAATTGCTTTTATAATTTTAAACTTCTGGAATAAATAAAATGGACAACGATATCAATAAACTTCTAAAGTCAGAAAATGAGCAACTGAAGAAACTGCAGGAAATTGTAAAAAAGTCAATTGCTGACGAAGACTTAATCATTCAAAATTTACTTCATCCACCAAAAGAAATTCTAAACAAGGGACAAAAAATATCAGATAAGGTGGCAAGATTTGGCGGCAGTTGGTCGTTTATCATTTCATTTTTTGTGATTCTAATTTTATGGATAATGTTTAACTCAATTGCACCAAAGAGAGACGACTTTGATCCATATCCATTTATTTTAATGAATCTAATTTTATCCTGCATTGCCGCTTTGCAGGCACCAATTATTATGATGAGCCAAAACAGGCAAGAAGAAAAAGACAGAAAGCGAAGTGAGAATGATTATTTAATTAATTTAAAAGCTGAATTAGAAATTAGAGCATTACATCAAAAAATTGATTTGCTTTTAGAAGAACAAATAAAAGTGTTGTTTGAAAGTCAGGCAAAACAATTAGAAATTTTGAAGTCAATTGAAACCATTTTGACAAATAATAAATGAAACATTTACCCAAAATAAATCTCTTTTTATTGAGCACTAATTATAAGTGCCAATACAATGGGAGAAACTGCAGGAGATTTAATATCGCAAACCTTTAAGTTAGGTTATGGTGGTGGCACTGTTGCCTTAATAGTACTTTTTTTGATTGCTTTTAGCCGTTGTTGGTATAAGTGCAAGACAAAAGAGAGAGGCTTGAAACTGTTATCATTTAAAGTAGCGGAGTAAATAATTTTATTTGCACTAAGGTTTATGTCTGATTATCTCTTGCTTTCTTTTCGGTTTTAAATATAGAAAATCCTAACCCGAAAAATGAAACCGAAACTAAAACTGTCAATATTATTAAGTCTAAATTTTCCATTATTTGCTTTTTTTAGAATTTAAGTAAGCCAATAAGGAAATCATCGTGGGTGGCCATAAGCCAATGAAAATAGCCCTGTCGTGGTTTTTTAAAACCATGTAGTAATATTCTGAAATGAATATAATTACGACAGACAGAATTAAAATAGCAAACTCAAACTTTAAAAATTTATTCAGCATATTATTTTTTTAATCATGATTAGATTGTAAATACGTACATTAATATTAGCGTTGATGAAATACTACAGGGAGAGAATATCTTAAATGAGTTGACCATGCAAAACAAAAATCGATATGGATACTCTATTTAACTTTCTATTACATCTGGGCGAACAAATAGTTTAAAAGAATGACTAATATTTTATAAGTGATAAAGTAACTGGGTTATTTTTTTTTAGAGGGAGGGAATTGCCAGTAGCTGCTACGGGGTTTTGGCAAAGCGGGACGTACGGAGTCACCATGATCCTTTGTAATTCCTTAGGGCTTTTGTTCCTGCTTTACGGAATGCTATTTGGCTATAGCCGTTGTTGGTATAAGAGCAAAAGAAGCCGGCTATCCGGGAAAGCCGTTGTTGGTATTTTCACAAACAACCGAAGTATCCTTTGCCTGCGTTTGCAACACACGGAATGCATTTATACAAATTGTTCAGATGACGCTAACCAGGGCACACATCTGTATACTCAATGGCTTTCTGATACAAAATATACTCACCCGGTATTTTTTATACCCATAAATTAAAACAGCTGAATAAATATTTTACCTAAAAAAGATAAGCCCTGTTTTATTGGCATTGCTTTTCCACATTTGTAAAGCCTTTATTTTTTTAAGCAGGCATGCTTTTAAACATGCATAAATACATGGTATATATGGCACCGTTTTATACCGTATGATTGTATTATTCACTAAAAATTTATAACAATGGCAACAGCAACCACAGTAACAACACATCTTGATGATACAGTTGAGATGTTAGATAAGCATGTAAAAGATGAATCAACCACCGGTATTTCAACTTCTATCAGCAGTTGGATTAAAACACTTAGCCAACACAAAGAGTTAAAAAATATAGCCACTGATTTGGAAAGTTTAAAAAGTGCTATCTCTGAAAAAGACGGAAAACAGATTGTAGATTTAATGACAAAGTTAGGAGCGGCCACCACTAAAGCTGCAGAAAGTGCAGGAGATGGAGAAGCCGAAGGGGTAAAAAAACTTGGCAAAGCATTAACTGCCGCTGCAAAAGGAATCAGTAAGCTGGTAAAATAATTTGCTTTACCCAAATGTAATAAACAGAAGTTAACAGCTTCTGTTTTTTTGTTTTAAACCGCCTCCACCAATTCCATCATTTATATTTTTCCGGCAACGCCGTTGTTGGTGTTTTGGCTGATGGCGGGATTCAATCACCAACTACCAAAGTCTCTTTGCCTGCGTTTGTGGCACACGAATGCATTTGCAAAAATTGGTTCGTGTGCCACAAACCATTGCAGAGTTACTGGTGACAACTAAAATGAGGCGATGCAATGCAGTACGCATTTCTTATAGCCGTTTTTTCTTTTTATCCGTTGGTGATGTTTGTGTTACAAAATAAAAAAACAAACCTGCCATGGTAAGCCGGTATTGTGTATTACTTACCAACATCCGCAGTAAATAACATAATAGGCGCCACCAAAAAAAACGCATGCAGTACATTTCGCCCTAAAAAAAACTTTTTAATTATACCGTTAATGCAATGCTGTTAGATTGAAATTTGATTTTGGTGAAAAAGTTGCCTTGGGGTATTTTTGAATAATGGGTCGGGTTATCACTTCCCCAGGCGGCAATCCACCATTTTCAGAAAAAATATTATGTTGAAAGTATTTCCTACAATAAAAACCGAAAAACTTTTGCTTCGGCAATTTGCAGACAACGACATTGAAAATGTATTTAAAGGGCTTTCACATCCAATGGTTATTCCATATTACGGGGTTAGTTATGATAGTGTAGAAGCAACAAAAGAGCAAATGATATTTTTTGCCGGCCTTCAAAAAAATGAAACTGTTATTTGGTGGGCTGTTTGCTCAACAGATAATAAAATATTTTATGGCGCTGGTGGACTAAACAGTTTGTCTAAGGCACACAAAAAAGCTGAGATTGGCTTTTGGCTATTGCCAGATTTTTGGGGACAGGGAATTATGATGGAAGCAATGCCTTTAATATGTGATTACGCATTTCACAAATTAGGACTTCATCGGATAGAAGGCTTTGTTGAAACTGAAAATATAAATTGTAAAAGAGCAATGGTTAAACTTCATTTCAACCACGAAGGCACAATGATAGAGTGTGAAGTAAAAAATGGGAAATTTATTAGTCTTGATATTTTTGCAAAACTTAATAACGCTCAAAGCCCGGGCCGCTAACATTGAGTTGTCTGCTCTTGTTAATCTTACACCTTTTCATTTCACCTTTACGTTGGTTTGTGGCATACAAATCAAGTCCCGTTAATGCATGCCTGTGTTGCCAACGCAGCAAAGTTATACCCGCAGGTAACCCTGTAAGCACTATAATTTCTGCCATAATAAGTTTAGTTTTACTTACAGCTCTTATATTTTTTGTCCTAAAAACTTAATCAAAAAATGAAAACAGAAAACAATCAGCTCCTCATAAAAATCAGCGAAGAATTTGCCAGGGGTAATCTTGAATTTGCAGGATTATATATAGCTGATAATATACAATGGAACATTCTTGGTGAAAATACCATTATCGGAAAAGCAGAAGTGCTTGAAGTATCAAAAATGTTACAACTTGAAAGCTTTCCTGTTATCACCATTAAAAATGTAATAGCAGATGGAGACTTTGTAGTTATCGAAAGCACAGGGAAAGCGACAACCAAAAATGGTAAGCCATATAATCAATCTTACTGCGACGTTTTTAAATTCAAAGAAGAAAGACTTATAGAAGTTACTACTTATTTAGATACTGCATTAAGTAATAAAGCTCAAAACAGTTAAAAAGAAAGTATCAAAACAGAGCGTTTGATAAAAATATGATGGTGGATACCGATACTAAAAGACTTACAAGACTAACTGCAAACCTGACCCAATTACAATTGAAACGAATAGTGCCAGCTAAAAATTTTGCGGACATTTTTTTGTTCCGGCCGGGTTTACGCAAGCATGCTCTAAAATTATAAAAGTTATACGCAGCGAACCCCTGCTGCAGTTTATTCATCAAACCGAAAAGAGGCCGTCGTTAAAACTTTAACTTTTTCCGCCGCCGAGGTGTTCCATCCGCAAGCGCACCCTTCCTGTCCTCAGCCCCACCTCCATAAAAAAATCCCCCCGCAAAACCACGGAGGGATAGTTGTTGTTTTGGCAAACAATCGGTACTGTTTTAGAGTATGGGTGCCGCATGCAAAATTTCTGCTGTAACACCACCGGAATATTTTTCGAAGTTTTTTACAAACTGAAGGGCAAGTTTTTTTGCGGCCTCATCATAGGCCATTTTATCAGGCCAAGTGCTGCGTGGGTTCAAAATTTCTGCCGGCACACCGGGGCATGCCGTGGGCATCAGCATGCCAAATACGGGGTGCGGCTGGTACTCCACCTCATTTAGGTGGCCATCCAGTGCCGCTGTTATCATAGCCCGGGTATAGCTTAGTTTCATCCTTTTGCCGGTGCCATATCCTCCACCGCTCCAGCCAGTGTTTATCATCCATACGTTTACATTGCTTTCTTTCATCTTTTTGCCCAGCATGGCCGCATACTCCCCGGGGTGCAGCGGCAAAAATGGCGCACCAAAGCAGGCGCTGAAGGTAGATTTTGGCTCTACCACACCTGCCTCTGTTCCTGCAATCTTAGCGGTGTAGCCGCTTATAAACTGGTACATAGCCTGCCCCGGCGTAAGCTTGCTGATGGGTGGAAACACGCCATACGAATCGCAGGTAAGAAAGAAAATATGTTGCGGAATATCCGCAATGGCAGGCTCTTTGGCATTGCTTATATGATACAGCGGATAGCTTACCCGTGTATTGGGCGATATTTTTTTACTGCTGAAATCTATTTGATTGGTTCCAGCTATAAACGGCGTATTTTCTACCAGCGAACCCGCTTTTATAGCCCGGAATATTTCGGGTTCTTTTTCTTCGGTAAGGTCTATCGTTTTGGCATAGCAGCCACCTTCAAAATTAAATATGGTGCTGGCCGTCCAGCCATGTTCATCATCACCAATCAATTCCCTGCCGGGGTCGGCGCTCAGGGTGGTTTTGCCGGTGCCGCTAAGGCCAAAAAAAATGGCTGTATCGCCTTTTTTACCCACATTGGCGGAGCAGTGCATGCTTAGTACGCCCTTATCGTGTGGCAATATATAATTGAGTACCGAAAAAATACCTTTCTTCATTTCGCCGGTATAGCCCGTGCCGCCAATAAGTATAATGCGCCTGGTAAAATTTACTATGGCGAAATTGTGCTGCCGGGTGCCTTCCACTTTAGGGTCGGCCTTAAATTCAGGCGCCTGTATAATGTTCCAGTCGGGTGTAAAGTTTTCCAGCTCATCTTCCGCAGGGCGCAGAAACATATTGTGGCAAAATAAATTGCTCCAGGGGTTTTCGTTTATCACCCGTATGTTAAGGCGGTAAGCAGGGTCGGCGCAGGCATAGCAGTCCCGTATCCATACGGGTTTATTCTGCAGGTAAGCCATCATTTTGGTATGCAGTTTATCAAAATAATATGGTTCAATGGGTATATTAAAGTTATTCCAGTGTACTGTTTTTTCGGTGATGCTGTCTTTTACGGTAAACTTATCATCGGGGCTTCGGCCGGAAAATTCGCCGGTATTAATTACCAATGCGCCGGTATCGCATACACGCCCCTGACCCAGCTCCACCGTTTGCCGTGTAAGCTCTTCGGGAGAAAGCTGGTAATGTATATCCGCAGAAGATGTAAGACCAATGTTTATCAATGCATTTACAGGAACAGAAAGCATAGCAGAAACTGACATAGCTGGCGTAATATTTAGTAAGCAATCGTAATAACGAAACAAAGATAGCGGTAAGGTTTTTTAAATAAAATTCAAAAATGGGTACTGCATTACACCAGTCTTTATAGTTACGTTTAATTTTTTGGCTAAAATGCAATCGTTTGCTGTATTATTAAACAACATTAAAAAATGCACGCCAATGGTTGAATAGTATAAATATTTTGTTTACCGGATGTGTAAATCATACGCCTCCATTAATAAAACCTGCCGCCGCTACACACCACGCCAGCGGTTGACAACCCTGACGGCGGTTAAACCATCTTTTTAAAATTAATATATAAGTAACCGCCGCCGGAGATAAAGTAGACTCTTCCCAAACCCCGTCAGCGATCGACAACCCTGACGGCGGTTAAAGCATGCTTTTAAAATTATTGTATAAGTAACCGCCGCCGGGCATAAAGTAGACTCTTCCCCAACCCCCGCCAGCGGTTAAAAACCCTGAGGGCGGTTAAAGCATGTTTCTCAAATCACTATACATCTAACCGTCAAAGCCGCTGCCGGGCTTACCGGTATGGTTCAATACAAAAACTGTTTTGCATCCCCACTATTTTAAACGGCATTGTAATGTATATTGCAACCGCTAAATATTTTTGATGAAATATCTCCCCCTCAATTCCGGTATTTTTATACAAAACAGGAAACGGTTTACAGAAAAGATGGCAAAAAATGCCATAGCCATTTTCAACAGCAATGATGAACTGCCCAGCAATGGCGATGCCCTGCACCACTTTAAGCAAAATTCAGATTTGTTCTGGCTCACCGGCATAGAGCAGGAAGATACCATGCTGATTCTTTTTCCGGATAATGCAGAAGAAAAATACCGGGAGGTGCTGGTGCTGGTACGCCCCAATGAAGTAAAAGAAAAATGGGATGGCCACCGGCTACGCATACACGAAGCCACTGCCCTGTCCGGCATCCAAACCATCGTATGGTTAGATGCACACGACGCCGTGCTGCAGGCATGGATACACCAGGCAGACATCATCTTTTTAAACAGCAATGAAAACGACCGCAAGGCCAATGAAGTACCCGTAAGGGATTACCGATATGCACAATGGATGAAAGAGCGCTATCCCCTGCACCAATACCAGCGCAGTGCTAAAATATTGAAAGAACTGCGTGCCATTAAAACAGCTTTGGAAGTGGAGGTAGTACAAAAGGCCATAGACATTACAGAAAGTGCCTTCCGCCGCCTGCTGGGTTTTATACGTCCGGGTGCAATGGAGTATGAAATAGAAGCAGAAATGCAGTACTCCTTTTTAACGCAGCGTGCCACCGGGCCTGCCTACACCAGCATTTTTGCGTGCGGCGACAGGGCCCGTACTCTCCATTACATTGCTAACAACCAGCAGTGCAATGACGGCGAACTAATACTGATGGATTTTGGCGCTGAGTATGGCAACTACTGCGCCGACCTTACCCGTACCATACCGGTAAGCGGTAAGTTTACCCGCAGGCAAAAAACTGTGTACAATGCCTGCCTGCACCTGCACCGCTATGCCGCCAGTATTTTAAAGCCGGGGATTACCCTGGCTGAATATACAGAAAAAGTGGGTGACGAAGCCACCATTGTATTTCAAAAAATAGGCTTGCTGAAGAAAGCGGATATAAAAAATGAAAATCCCGATAACCGTGCTTACAGAAAGTATTTGTACCACGGCATCAGCCATCACCTTGGTATAGATGTGCATGACCTTGCTGACAGAACAACACCCATTAAACCAGGCATGCTCTTTACCATAGAACCAGGCATTTATATCGAAGAAGAAAAAATGGGTATCCGTATAGAAAATAATTTCTGGATAACACGTAATGGCAATAAGGATCTTATGAAAAACATTCCAATTGAGGCAGATGAAATAGAATCACTCATGAAAAACCGGTAAGCACCTATGAAGCAACTTCCCAATTTATTTACGCTGCTCAATTTATTCTTTGGCTGCATAGCCATTGTTTTTTTATTGCAGACGGATACCATATTTATTTACACCAGTGATGAATTTACCAGCAGCTTTAACATACCGGAAAAAATAGCTGCCGGGTCTTTATTTTTATTTGCTGCTGCTGCAGTTGATTTTTTAGATGGCTTTGTGGCACGCATGTTTAAGTGCGGATCAGAAATGGGCAAGCAACTGGATTCGCTGGCCGATGTGGTAAGCTTTGGTGCAGCGCCAGGCATTATTATTTACCAGCTCCTGCGCATGAGTTACCTGCGGGAAGACAATGGAATGGAGGTAGCATTTGCATGGTTGCTGCCTGCATTTATTGTGCCTTGTGCAGCCGCATACAGGCTGGCTAAATTTAACCTGGATCAATCGCAGCGATATGGTTTTAAAGGTGTACCCACGCCAGCGGCGGGCTTACTGATAGCCTCACTCCCATTGATATTGCACTACGGTACAGGTGGTGTACATGTGGGTGCTATACTTATTAATAAATGGTTTTTATATACGCTTACAGCAGTAATAAGCTGGCTGATGATGAGCAACCTGCCGCTGATGGCAATGAAGTTTAAAGACTACACTTTAAAAAACAATCTGTATAAGCTGGTGCTGCTGGGCATTGGGCTGGTGGCTGCATTTTTTTTACAATGGCTGGCAGTACCTGTTGTGTTCGTTGCCTACATTCTTTTATCTTTGACGCTCAAAAATAATACAGCACTATGACGTTTACTGCACAGGTAAAAGTAATGCCCCTGAAAGAATTACTGGACCCTCAGGGAAAGGCCGTAATGGGCGGATTGGGAAACCTTGGATTTAACAGCATCAGCGATGTAAGGGTGGGCAAAAATATTACCCTGCAGGTAGAAGCCGATTCGGCAGCACAGGCAATGTACATTGCAGAAGATGCTGCAAAAAAATTGCTTGCCAATGCAGTGATGGAAATGTATGAAGTGTACATCTCCTGATTATCGCAGTGGATCGTTTTACATACGAATAACTTACACGAAGCAGGATACACTTTCAGTCAACGTATTTGCAAAATATAAAAGTATTCACAGCACTGCGTGTTTAGCCAGAATATTGTTGCTGCACTATAATTGACTCTTTCAATTTCTGCGTTTTCAAATTTTATATATATGCTGTACATTGTTCCCTCTCCCATCGGCAATCTGGCCGATATTACCTACAGGGCTGTGGACGTTTTAAAAAATGCCGATCTCATTCTGGCTGAAGATACCCGTACCTCATCGGTATTGCTGCAGCATTATCACATACATAAACCAATAACTCCTTATCACCAGCACAATGAGCACAAAATTGTGCAGCATCTTGCACAACAATTGCAGGCGGGCAAAACAATGGCGTTACTTACCGATGCAGGTACACCCGGCATAAGCGACCCTGCATTTTTATTGGTAAGGGAATGTGTAAAGCAAGGCATTGCCGTAGAATGCCTGCCCGGCGCCACGGCCTTTGTACCTGCACTGGTTAATAGCGGCCTGCCTATTACAAGTTTTTGCTTTGAAGGTTTTATTCCTTTAAAAAAAGGCCGCCAAACTTTTCTTAAAAAGATGGCCACAGAAGAACGAACCATGGTATTTTACGAAAGCCCCATGCGGCTGATAAAAACCCTGCAGGATTGTATAACACACTTTGGCCCCGGCCGCCAATGCTGCGTAAGCAGGGAACTTACCAAAAAGTTTGAAGAAAACAAACGTGGCACCCTGCAGGAAGTGCATGATTACTTTAATGCAAAAACAATAAAGGGCGAAATAGTGTTGGTGGTGCAGGGGGTGGAATAAAATAGTATAGTAAGGTTGCTGATGCAGAATATATTGCTCCTCCGGAATTCTGTTAACCTTCATCATTTTTTCCTGCTGACCTTCCCCCCTTAGAGAGCTTCTGCATGACCCAATTTTGGCAAGCAGCATCACAACCAAAAAAATTATTAATGAATAATCTCACACAAAATAATGCCATTTATACAATACCTCATTCAGCCACCTGCGTCCCCTTCGCAAAATAAATAGTGCAAACAGTTTGTAATCTCATTTATTTTTTCTAACCTTTAGGGAGATGCAGTCTGCATCTGCCAACAACCTTTCACCTGATGAATAGTTCAAAATTATTACCATCCAGGCGGCGGCTTACTTTTTCTCTTATCATCATTTCGCTGATTGCGATCTTCTTTATTGGCTACAACTTTTATTTTATTCCTGCCAATAAAAATGTGCTGCACAAAAACAGTTTTCTTATACTCGAAAACATAAGGGAAAACATTGCTGAAAGAAATGATTACCTGCAGACGGCTTTTATCAATGTATTAAAAGAAGAACCTGATTCCACGGCGGCAAAAACTTTTGCTGCACTGCAGCAGCAGTTAAACATTTATAATATTCATGCAAAAATATTAACCTGTAGTGATACAGGCATAAGCAAAAGCAACAACAAAGCCCTGCT
>JAYWIB010000344.1:0-2977 GCA_043789265.1 Chitinophagaceae bacterium | reverse complement strand
ATACAGCCTTGTTTGTACCAGATGCCGACCCGCTGTTATTTTACAAAAAAATTGCGGCCTTCGGGCTAAGCCATTTAAACAGCGGCGGCAAAATTTTTATGGAAACGCATGCTCAGTTTGCAAAACAAACAGCCGCTTATTTCTCCACCTGCTACCCTATAGTGGAGATAAAAAAAGATTTACAGGAAAGAGAAAGAATGGTGATGGCTGTATTGTTATAATTAATCCGTGCCGGTAACGGTGGCAGAAGTGGTGGCGCCCAGTTTGCGTGCCACCCTCATTACTTTTACAATTTCGCCCCAGTTGGCAACCGAGTCTGCATTGATAACCACCGCAGGTTTTATACTGTCGCCTTCATTGATATACTTACGCAGTGCAGGTTCCAGCGAATCTATCATAATTTTTTTTGCACCTACGTATACATTTCTGTTTTTATCTACACTCACCACCACACTTTGTTTTGTTTTAGTATCACTCTTTGCCCGTGGCACACTCATCTTTATTACATTGGGATTGGCGAGGGTGGATATCATTAAAAAAAACATCAGCAGTATAAACAATATATCGTTCAGCGGACCTGCATCCACCTCGCTGTGACTGTCTCTTAACCTGCTGCTTCTAAGACTCATAATGGAATGTTGAAACGATGTGAGTATATTTTAAATTTAACGGGTAGGCTCCTGCAGTATATCAATAAAATCGCTGCTGGCAGATTCCATCCTGTTGGCTGTGCGGTTTATCTGCGTATCTAAAAAACTATAGCCCAGGTAAGCAAGCATACCAATTATCAATCCGCTTGCCGATGTTATCAATTTTACATACATCGCATCTGCTATCTGACTTACAGACGGATTGCTGATGGTTGCAAATTCTTTCAGCAGCAGCACCAGCCCCACAATGGTTCCTACAAAACCAAACAACGGCGCAATGCGTGCAATTACGCCGAGTATAGAAAGATTTTTTTCCATTTTGTACATTTCCAGTTTACCCACATTGTCCATACTTTTTTCAATGGCATCAATGGGCTTGCCAATGCGCTGTATGCCTTTGTCAATCATTCTTGCCACCGGGTTGTCGGTATTTTTCGCAAGGCTCCGTGCCGCAGTTACGTTTCCATTAATGATGTGATCCCGTATAATGTTCATAAAATTGTCTTCAATTTTAGACACCTTGCGTACCACCAGCAGGCGTTCAAAAAAAACAAATACGGCAATGGCAAAGAGTATACCCAGTGGTATCATCAGCGGGCCGCCCTTGGTTAACAGGCTCCATACTGATTCTACTTTTGCCGTGGTTTCTGCGGCCTTTGTTAATGTATCTGCCTGCAATAAAATATCAAACATTATTTAGTGATTTAAGACAAATATAATTGTTTCTTTTTTTGTGTAAACACAATTGTAAAGCGCCTGCAATATCAGTGCTTAAAATTTGGCGCAATAAAATGGAGGTTGAAAAAAATGTTAATTGTTATGGTAAATTTATCAGGATAAAGAAGCCGATGCATCGTTTACATTATTGGCAGGATGATGTATTGATTGTTGCAGGACATGATTTTATCAAACCTGCTTTGTAAAAAGACTTGCTGTGGCGTTATGCTATTTTGGAGTTGAATGTTTTTATTGATTGGATCAAAGTTCCCTTATTTGAAAGCTCCTCCTCAATATCGAAATCATCTTGTATACCTAACCAAAATTTTGCAGAGTTTCCAAAATATTTACTAAACCTGAGAGCAGTATCTGCAGTAATCCGGCGATTGCCTTTTATGATTTCGGAAATACGTGTTTGTGGTATTTCGATATCTTTTGAAAGGCGGTATGCAGAAATATTTAATGGTAAAAGAAACTCTTCCAGAAGCACTTCGCCTGGATGTATATTTTTAAGTTTGTTCATTTTATTTTTGTTTAATAGTAATCAAGTATTTCAGCTTCAAACGCATTTCCTGCATGCCATTTAAAAATTAATCTCCACTTGTCATTTATTCGAATGCTATAAAATTCTTTCAACTTACCGTATAGTTTTTCAAGTCGGTTTGAAGGAGGAATTCTTAAGTCTGCTAAATCAACAGAATTATTAAGCATTCTCAATTTTCTTCTTCCCATATTTTGAATTTCGGGTGGAATTTTTTTAACTCTGATGCCCTGCCAAATTTTTCCAGTATCAAAATTACCAAACGAAATTATCATGACATTGCTATTACTAACGCCGAAAGTAAAAATTTTACCTTAAACATATAATAATGGCGCACCTGCAATTGGTATTGCTTTTAAATTTGTCTCAGCTGGGTTTTCGCCAACATGCTCCCAAAATAACAAAAGTTCTCCGCAGCAAAACCCTGCTGCGGCATACACTTTAAATCGAAAACATTAGTTTCATCTTTATGTCGTTGTTGGTGTTCTCACCAACAATCGAAGGGTTAGAAGTAAAAAAAATTTAATGAGGGTTAAAGCATTTCTTCGAAAAAACAAATCGCCAGCATGCCAAATTTTTTTTTCATGCCGTTGTTGGTGTTCTCACCAACAACCGAAGGGTAAGAATTTTGCCGTTGTTGGTGTTCTCACCAACAACCGAAGGGTGAGAATTAAAAAAATCTAATGAGACTTAAAGCATTTCTTCGAAAAAACAAATCGCCAGCATGACAAAAACTTTTTTTTTCTCTGCTAAACTGATTCAATAGAAACTTTGGAGCACAATGATTGTAATACTAATCCGGGCAATAACAGACTTGTTTTTTGTCCTAGCGGGGTTTTCGCAGGCATTACTTCCATAATTACAAAAGTTATTCGCAGCGAAACCCTGCTGCAGCATACATTTCAAATCTAAAAGATAGCCCACCTTATATGATTATTACCTTTTGAATATATACCCTTATCTCTTGTGTCCCAGCGGGGTTTTCGCCAACATGCTCCCAAAATAATAAAAGTTCTCCGCAGCGAAACCCTGCCGCAGCATACACTTCAAACCAAAAACATTATTACCT
>JAYWIB010000343.1:0-10610 GCA_043789265.1 Chitinophagaceae bacterium | reverse complement strand
TAACACGTGTTATTGGCAGGCTTGCTTCGGCAGCATCTGTGCCGCCAAAAGCCATCAAAGCCATCACTGTAATTACAGATGGCGCCACCATCGCCACTTTTTTTGACTGGGTAATGGAGCCTGTGGCTATAAAACTCGGCTTCTGGAAATGGGGTGGAGACGGTATGATACCTTACTACAATTATTTCTCCTGGTTTGTGTTCAGCATGCTGCTGTTTGGTATTTTTCATGCATGCAACTTTCGCAAACGGAACAAATTCGCTGTAAATTTGTTGTTGATTCAGTTTGCATTCTTTTTTATTTTAAGATTCTATCTCAATCAATAAGTACCATGAACTGGTTTATTTTTATAGCAATTGTTTTAATTACTTTTTTTATAATGGAAGGCATTACCTGGCTTACACACCGCTATGTAATGCATGGTTTTTTGTGGTACCTCCACCAGGATCACCATCAAAAGGGCTCGGGGTTTTTTGAAAAAAATGATGCCTTCTTTTTAATATTTGCCATACCAAGCTGGCTTTGTATTATGCTCGGTTTACAGCAGCACATTTACTGGGTGGCTGCCATTGGCTCTGGTATTGCATTGTACGGCCTTGCATATTTTATAGTGCATGAAGTAATCATCCACCAGCGCTTTAAATGGTTTACCCGAAGCAACAATACCTATGTACGCACCATCAGATGGGCGCACAAAATGCATCACAAACATTTAGATAAACAGGAAGGGGAAAGTTTTGGCATGCTGATGGTAGCCAAAAAATATTGGGATAAAGTACGGGAAGACAATGCAAGGAATTTTAAAAAATAAAATGTGCTTACCTGAGCACTTCCCTGCTTATAACCAGTTTTTGTATTTCGCTGGTACCCTCTCCAATGGTACATAACTTACTGTCTCTGTAAAATTTTTCTACCGGAAAATCTTTGGTGTATCCATAGCCGCCAAATATCTGAACAGCATCAGTACTCGTTTTAACGGCCACTTCGCTGGCAAAATATTTTGCCATGGCCGCTTCTTTTGTTACCGGCAACCCTTTTGTTTTTAAATAGCATGCCTGGTTTATCAGCAGCTCAGCTGCAGCAATTTCTGTAGCCATATCCGCCAGTTTAAAACTGATGCCCTGAAAATTTGCAATGGGCTGATCAAATTGGTGGCGTTCTTTTGCATATTGCAGCGATGCTTCCAGCGCACCCCTTGCAATGCCGAGGCTGAGTGCAGCGATGGATATTCTTCCACCATCCAGCACTTTCATAGATTGTTTAAATCCTGCACCCACTTCACCCAGGCGGTTGGCATCCGGTATACGGCAATTGTCAAATATCATTTCTGCAGTTTCGCTGGCACGCATGCCCAGTTTATTTTCTTTTTTACCGGCACTAAATCCCGGCGTACCTCTCTCCACAACAAATGCAGTGGAATTATCTTTTGATCTTGGCTCGCCTGTACGGCATACTACAACAGCTACATCGCCGCTTCTGCCATGTGTTATCCAGCTTTTTGTTCCATTTATAATCCAGTCATCACCGTCTTTTACTGCCGTAGTTTTCATATTGCCGGCATCACTGCCTGTATTAGGTTCTGTAAGTCCCCATGCGCCGAGGTATTCGCAGGTAGCCAGTTTGGTTAAATATTTTTTCTTTTGCTCATGGTTGCCGAAAGCAAGTATATGCCCTGAGCAAAGGGAGTTGTGAGCCGCTACAGACAGACCAATTGAACCGCACACTTTGGCTATTTCCTGGATAATAACATTGTATTCAAAATAGCTCAGGCCTGTACCACCATATTCCTCCGGCACCAGCACACCCATCATACCAAGCTTGCCCAATTCTTTAAAAATGTGCAGGGGAAATTCCTGTGTTTCATCCCAATTCATTATATGCGGCCGGATGTGTTGATTGGCGAAATCTTTGGCTGTTTGCGCTACCTGCTGTGTAAGCTCACTTTGAGTAAAATCCATAACTGAATTGAAATAAAATAAAGCTGCAAAGTAATATTTTTTACACAAACTAACGGCTGTTAGTTTTTTATCATTCTGCTTTTAAGTAGGGTGATGCTTTGCTGTACAAAGCTTCTGTAACAAGCATAATTTTTTTAAGGTCGGCAGTGCTGACAAAGTTGCCATGCTGGCTGCGGTATTGCACAATGGCATTGGCAATGGCATAGCGCAGATAAGGATGCGCTTTCAATTCATCCATTGTGGCAGTATTAATATTTAGTTGTTTGGGCAATGCATTGTTGATGCGGAGCATAGGTTTTATTTTTTGAAAAACAGAATCAGGCAGGCCGAAAGTTTCGCCTATTTGATCGGTGGAATAAAACCCTCCCAGCCGCTCTCTGAAAGTAATGATGCGCTGTGCCAGTTTGCTGCCAATACCCGGCAGTGCTATGTATGCGGTGCTGTCGCCTTCATTGATATCTACTGACAAAGCTGTGATTTGCCTTTTTTCATAAACTGTGTTGTCATATTTTTTTACTTCATCTTTTGGTTTACTGTTGTTTGTAATTTGCACAAAGGGCAGCAGCTTTTCTATTTGATTTTTATTTAAGCCAAATATTTTATGGAGGTCTTCTGCTTTTTTAAAGCTTCCGCCTTTGGCAATATACTTCAGAATGGTGGTGGCTGTTTTTTCCCTTACGCCTAATTTTTGCCAGCCCTCTTTGTCCAGTGTGTTTGGGTCAAAATAAAATAAACTTCCTCCAGCAGTTTCAGTATTATAGTCAGTACCGCCGGCATACGAAGCATACTTTTTATTTGTGTATGTTTTCCTTTTATAAGCAATATCTCCGGTATCGGTATGGATAATTTTTAAAGAAGCAATTTCTTTTTCAAAAGCAGCATGATCGTATTTTTTTTCTTTTATAAAAAAAGGAAAGGTAAATGGTGCAATGCTAAAGCATATGATTATTATAAGAAGTAAGATAGTGCCGTTTCGTTCCTTTTTAGTAAAGCTCAGGTAGCTGGCAATAAATTTATTCAACATACAAATTGCTGGATTTTTACATCGATGTTATGTTAAGTGAACTCTCACAAAACCTCACAGGTTTAAAGACATTTATATCTTCGTGAACCCATTAAAAAACCTGTGAGGTTTATGCAGCATTTCAAGGCTCATATAACACTAATATAATCCGCCTTTTTTATAAATGCAATAGTGGCTGAAAAATAATTAATTGAAATGCAGTTGCAGGCCATCATAGGCAAGCTGCAGCCCGGTACCGAGCTGGCTGTTTATTTGCTGATGCAGGCCAAGCTGGTGGCTGATATGTGTAAAATATGCCTGTGGCACCTGCACTTCTTTTACCAGTGCAGTGGCTTCGTTCAACGTATAATGAGAAAGATGCGGCTTATGCCTCAATGCATTTATCACCATGGCATGGCTACCCGTAATTTTTTTCTTTTCTGCTTCATCAATCCGGTTAGCATCGGTAATATAAGTAAAGTGGCCAAAGCGAAAGCCAAGCACAGGCATATACAGGTGCCATACCAGGATGGGTTGTACGGGTATATCGCCTATAAAAAAAATATCCATGTCAATGCTGTTGAGGTTTATTTCAGGAATGCCGGGATATTTTTCCTGTGTAAACACATAATAAAACTCCCGTTTCAGCGCCTGCTCTGTCAGCGCATTGGCATACACTTCCATAGCCTTGCCCGAAAAAAAATTAAATGCTTTTATATCATCCAGCCCGGCGATATGATCTTTGTGCGGATGAGTAAACAATACAGCATCTAATTTTTTAAGCCCTATCCGTAAAGCCTGGTACCGGAAATCGGGCGTGGTATCCACTACAAAACTGGTATTGCTGCTTTGCACCAGTATACTGCTGCGGAGCCGTTTATCTTTTTTATCAGGAGAAGTGCATACTTCGCAAGGGCAGGCAATCATGGGTACGCCCGTGCTGGTACCTGTGCCAAGAAAAGTGATTGTTAAAGGAGGGCATTGCATGCAGATAATATAAGAAAGTAAAAATAAGCAATAACGGATAAGCCAAAAACAATAAGCTGTAAAGCAGCAGGAGTAGAAAATGTGCTGATGCAACTAAGGAATTATTTTGCAGGAAAAAATACAGAAATTATTTATCGTGGTTCACACTCATTACTTCGTCGTACATTTTCTGACTTTCCAGTGTGAGTGCATCATAGTTAATTTCCAGTTGAGGCATCAGGTCTGTCAGTGTATTGATACGGCCTTCGGTTTGAAAAAATTTATTGAGTACGATAACTTTTTTTGCCTGTAGAATGCAGTAGCCGCTTTGGAAATTGCCCCGCTCGTAGCGGATAACATAGCCATTTTCTTCTGCTATTTTTTCTATTTTATCTAAAGTGTTTTGTGTGTACTTCATTGCTGTATTCCACTTTTATTTGTAAATACAATGCAACTTGCTTCAATACCCGTTATTTAAAAAATAAGTTTCTCCACAAATTGTGTATTAAAAAAAAAAGGCCGTGCAGCCTGTTTTATTTATTTACCATCCGCACCACGGGTATTATCATCTCCTCCAGGCTTACGCCGCCATGCTGAAAAGTATTTTTATAATAATTTACAAAATGATTGTAGTTATTGGGATAACAAAGAAAGTTGTCGCCCTTGGCAAATATAAAAGAAGAGTTTACGTTGGGTACCGGCAGGCCTGCATCCCGTGGGTCTTTAAATGCAAGTACATCCTTCGGTTCGTAGTTAAGATTGCGCCCATGCTTGTAGCGCAGGTTGGCAGTGGTTTGTTTATCACCAATTACCTTAGCCGGTGTTTTTACCCGTACACTGCCATGGTCGGTACCTACAATTACAGTTACTTTTTTATCCGCAATTTTTTTTAATGCCTGGTGCAGCGGCGAATGTTCGAACCAGCTTTGCGTAATGCTGCGGTAGCCTGTTTCATTACCAGCCAGTTCTTTCAGCACTTCCATTTCGGTACGGGCATGGCTCAGCATATCCACAAAATTGTATACTATTACATTCATGTCGTTCTGCATCAGGTTGTGCATGTTGTCCACCAGCTTTTGCCCGTCATGGTTGTTGGTTACTTTTATGTAGCCGTATTTTAAATCACCTTTGCCTGCTTGCTTTAACTGGGCTGCAAAAAATTCCTCTTCAAACATATTTTTTCCACCTTCTTCATCATCATTTTTCCACTGCACCGGAAATTTTTTTTCTATATCCACCGGCAGCATGCCGGCAAAGATGGCATTGCGTGCATACTGTGTGGCTGTTGGCAGTATTGCATAAAAAGTATCTTCTTCCTGTATGCGGAAACTTTCTGAGAAAATGGGCTGAATAGTTTTCCACTGATCATAACGCAGGTTATCAATTAAAATAAAAAACAACGGTGTTCCTTTTTCAAGATGGGGAAATACTTTATACTTCATTAGCGTATGGCTCATTACAGGGCTGTCAGTTGTTTTTTGTTTTACCCAGGAAGAATAATTTTTTGAAATAAATTTAAAAAAATCTGTATTGGCTTCAGTTTTTTGTGTTAGAAAAACCTCCTGCATTTCGGGGCTGTCGCTCTTTTGCATTTCAAGTTCCCAATACACCAGTTTTTTATAAATATCCATCCAGCCATTGAAATCCGGATTGTCGCTGAGTGCCATAAACAGTAACCTGAATTCCTGCTGATAGGCAGACGTAGTTTTTTCTGCCACCAATCTTTTATTGTCAATTAATTTTTTCAAACTAAGCCATACCTGGTTTGGGTTTACGGGTTTTATCAGGTAGTCACTTATTTGCGATCCGATGGCTTCATCCATCAAATTTTCGGCTTCGTTTTTTGTAATAAGCACCACGGGCAGGTTGCTGTTTACTTCCTTTATCTGCTGCAGTGTCTGCAGTCCGCTGATGCCCGGCATGCTTTCATCCATCAGTACCACATCCACAATATTTGTTTTTACATATTCCACCGCATCAAAGCCGTTGGTTTTTGTCTGTACTTCATATCCTTTATTTTCTAAAAACAATATTTGCGAATTCAGGCTGTCTATTTCATCATCCACCCAAAGAATTTTTGCTATGCTCATAATGATTGTATTGTTTTAATTATTTTTCTATGGATATGCTGTAATTGTAAAACTCAATAAACATCCTCCATAAGTTAATTGAGCACATTCATATTAATATTGCTCAAAACTTTTTTGCATAAAAACAGCAGGATGTAATAAAGCACTAAGTGGTACAAATCTAATTTTTTATATTGTTGCGGCGCAGCTTTATTTAGCTTTGTACATCTTTTAACAAACAACAGGTACCTTTAAAAAACACCAGCTATACATGGCTTTCAGAAAAATAATTAACGATCCTGTTCATGGCTTTATCACCATTGATGATGAACTGGTGGCTGCTGTAATAGCACATCCATACTACCAGCGTCTGCGCCGCATTCACCAGATGGCCTTGGCACATTTGGTATACCCGGGTGCTGTGCACACAAGGCTGCATCACTCTCTGGGCGCTTATCATTTAATGTGTATTGCATTGAATGAATTAAAAAACAAAGGCACCGAAATTACTGCGGAGGAAGAACAGGCGGCAAAAATTGCTATCCTGCTGCACGACATTGGCCACGGACCTTTCAGCCATGCACTGGAAAATGTATTGATAGAAAATGTGCATCATGAAGCTATATCCCTGCTGCTGATGGAAGACCTGAATAAACAATTGCAGGGCAAACTGAAAATGGCGCTGGAAATTTTTACCAACCGCTATCCAAAAAAATTTTTATACCAGTTAATAAGCGGGCAACTGGATGTAGACAGAATGGATTACCTGGCAAGAGACAGTTTTTTTTCCGGCGTAAGCGAAGGCGTTATCGGGTACGACAGAATTTTAAAAATGCTGGTAGTGCATGATGGCGAATTGATGGTGGAAGAAAAAGCCATTTATTCAACAGAAAAATTTTTGGTGGCCCGCAGGCTGATGTACTGGCAGGTATACTTACACAAAACAGTATTGTGTGCAGAGCAAATGCTGCAGCGCATTGTTACCCGTGCAAAATTTGTACAGGCAGCAACAGCAACGCCCCTGCATGATTTTATAAACAACCCTGCAGCAGAAATTAACCTGCAGCAGTTTTGCAATCTCGATGATTACGATGTGTTGTCGGCAATAAAAGAATGGTCCCATCACCCTGATAAAGTATTGTCGTATTTATGCAAAGGCATTACCAACCGCAATTTGCTGAAAGTAAATTTATCTGCACAACCCGTGGAGCCTGCACTGCTGAAGCAAAAAATTAAAGAAGCGATGGATAAACTGCACATCAGCAATGAAGAAGCCAGGTGGCTGGCATTTACCGGCGAAGCAGTAAGCCGCACGTATAATTTTGAAAACGAACACATACTGATAGCATTTAAAGATGGTTCAGTAAAAGATATTTCCGAAGTGGATCATGCACTCATCAATCAAAAGGTAAGTGGCAAGATTAAAAAATATTACATTTGTTATGTAAGGTAGTTACAGGGTTGTTAAAGCCTGCAGCGTATTTATTAAAACCCCGATATTTATTTTATAAAAACATTCATGCAATTTTCTGCTGCACAAATAGCCGCCATTGTTAATGGAAAAATTGAAGGAGACCCGGGTACCGCTGTGTCTTCTTTTGGCAAAATAGAAGAGGCTGCAGCAGGCCAGCTTGCGTTTTTAGCCAATCCCAAATACGAAGATTATTTATACATTACACAGGCATCGGTTATACTTGTAAACGAATCGCTGGAATTAAAAAAGGCCGTGACTTCCACATTGATACGGGTGCCGGATGCATACAGCGCCTTTGCCACACTACTTCAAAAATATCAGCAGCTTAAAACTGAGCAGCTAAGCGGCATTGAACAGCCGGCATTTATTGATGCCACTGCTAAGCTTGGCTCGCAGGTATATGTGGGCGCATTTGCATACATCAGCGAGCATACCATTATTGCCAATGGGGTAAAAATTTTTCCAAATGTTTTTATTGGCAGCCACGTAATCATTGGCGAAAACACTATTCTGCATCCCGGAGTAAAAATTCACCACAACTGTATATTAGGTAAAAATGTGGTGGTGCATTCCGGCACGGTAATAGGCGGTGATGGGTTTGGCTTTGCACCATTGCCCGATGGCAGTTTTAAAAAGATACCTCAAATTGGAAATGTAATTATTGAAGATGATGTGGAGATAGGCTCCAACAGCACTATAGACCGTGCCACCATGGGCAGCACCATTATAAGAAGTGGCGCCAAATTAGACAACCTGCTGCAGATAGCGCACAATGTAGAAGTGGGGAGCAATGCAGTGATTGCAGCACAAACGGGCATAAGCGGCAGCACCAAAATAGGAAAGAATGTAATGATAGGCGGGCAGGCAGGCATTGTAGGCCACATACAAATAGCCGACGGCAGCAAAATAAATGCACAGAGCGGCGTAAGTAAATCTATCAAAACACCCAATACCGTAGTTACCGGATCGCCTGCTTATGATTATACAATGGCACTCCGCAGCCAGGCAGTGGCCAAAAGATTGCCTGAACTTGAAAAAAGAATTATTGAACTCGAAAAAATAATTCAGGAACTGCTGGTAAAGGGTTAATGGCTTAATGTTTTAATAAGAGTTGCTCTTTTTTTCATACAACATTGCCTTAAAGTTTCACAGCGCACATGTATTGTTGTAATCGCTGAATAAATGTTTTTTGTGTAAATAGGCAACAATGTTTTTCATTAACTAATCACCGCTGCCTTTGTTGCAATGCCGTAGCCTGTGTGTCTTCACAATAAAAAATTGCTCCCGCCTTTTTGTCGCATATTTTTTTATAGCACAGTATTTGGTTTCTTCAATCCACTATATTTGTTACACTAAACAAAAAATACAGATGAATTTTGGAAATGAATTTGAAAAATATGCGGTAAAGCACAAAGGCATCAGCAGTAATTTGCTGGATGATTATCAAAAAAAGAATGCAGCAAAGTTTAACGGCCAGTATGCCATAGGCGATGTTACCAATCTTACTCCCAACATTATTGAAGAGCGGCCTATGAACATTGCCGTAATGGATGTGTACAGCCGTTTAATGATGGACCGGATTATTTTTATGGGCTATCCTGTAAGCGATGAAGTGGCCAACATCATCACTGCACAATTTTTATTTTTAGAAAGTACCGACCGCACCCGTGATATTCAGATGTATATCAACAGCCCCGGGGGCAGTGTGTATGCAGGCCTTGGTATGTACGATACCATGCAATTTGTAACACCCGATATTTCTACCATATGCACAGGCATGGCGGCCAGCATGGCGGCGGTATTGATGGGTGCAGGTGCGCCTGGTAAAAGAACTGCTTTAAAGCACGCCCGTATTATGCTGCACCAGCCCAGTGCCGGTGCCGGCGGTCAGGCAAGCGATATTGAGATTACAGTAAACGAAGTGAGAAAAATAAAAAAAGAATTGTACGAAGTAATTTCCACACATACCGGCCAGCCCGTAGAAAAGGTAGCTACTGATTGCAACAGAGATTACTGGATGACATCTTACGAAGCTAAAGAGTATGGTATAGTAGATGAAGTGCTCACCATTAATCCGAGGAAAGGGAACAAAGATAAATAATCTTGCGGCAAATTTTTACAAAAGCATCTTCCTTATAATTTAATATGTTTTTTATTTGCTGATAAACAGCTAAAGTTTTTAATCAACTAAATATTTTAATTGAACATGATTGCATACAACAAACACATACGTTTCGACGACGATGATACACCGAAAGAATTACCTGAAAATCCGATGGAGAAAATGATGAGCGGATGGCAGTTTGATAAAAAATTTATTGAGCAGCGCAAAATATTTTTATGGGGTGTGGTAGATGATAAAAGCAGCAAAGACATAACGGCCCGCCTGCTTTATCTGGAAGCGATTGACCCCGGTAAAGAAATTACTTTTTACATAAGCAGCCCCGGCGGTATGGTTACCAGCGGCATGGTGGTGTACGATACCATGCAGATGATTACTTCTCCTGTAAGTACAGTATGCATGGGCATGGCTGCCAGCATGGGCAGCATTTTATTAAGTGGCGGCACCAAAGGCAGGCGTTTTATTTTTCCGCATGGCGAGGTAATGATACACCAGCCAAGCGGCGGCGCTCAGGGCGTAAGCGCCGACCTGGAAATAATGGCGGAGCAAATAATGAAAACAAAAATTATGGGTGCCAAAATTTTAGCCGAAAACTGCGGCCAGCCTTTTGAAAAAGTAATGAAAGATTTTGACAGGGATTACTGGATGGATGCTAAAGAATCTGTAGGCTATGGCATAGTAGATGGAATAATGGAAAAAATATAGAACTTGTTTTTTTATTAAAAGCTGACGGCAAACTCCTGTCAGCTTTTTTATTTTTAACAGCAGCTATCATCTTCAATAAAAATTTATAAAAAATTGTTTTCAGCTATTTTGTTTTAGTGCTTGCAGCAACAGCAGGCCCGGCTCAACACAAAATTTCAAAACAAATTCATCCCTATCTTTAGCCGATGCGGTTTTCCCACATAGTGAATGCAGCTTTAAGCAATGAGGCGGACAGACCATTAATGCAAAAAGAAATGTATCCTGTATCTGCAGGGTTGCAGCAATACCTGCAGCATTACGGACGGGATACAGC
>JAYWIB010000342.1:0-2979 GCA_043789265.1 Chitinophagaceae bacterium | reverse complement strand
GCTAAAAATACTGGAGGCAATGAGTATGGGCAATCCTGTAGTATCTGCCAGCACAGGCGCCGAGGGCCTTTAGGTAGAAGCTAACAATAAGATTATGTTAGCCTGCGTTCCTGAAAAATTTACTGCATGTGTAACAGGGCTTTTACACTGTAAAGAAATTTTTGAGCGCCAAAGAAAGAATCCCCCCGCAATTGTAAAAAAAAATTATCACTGGTCAATTACTGGCGAAAAAATTTAATAGCTAAATTGATCTTGTTGTTAAAATTCACTAAACATAGAAATCGATTGGCAGGCTGGATAGACGATAATTACACAAAAGGATTGGTTTCTGTAATCATTCCTACTTATAACCGAGCTGTTTTTTTAAAAAAAACATTTATGTCTGTTATTGAACAAACATACAGGCCCTTAGAATGTATCATAGTGGATGATGGATCCACGGATAATACCAAAGAAGTTTTGGCTGAACTCTTTAATACTTCGTATTCAGATTGTGTATGCAGAGTTATTTTTAAGGAAAATAGCGGTGCTCCGGCTGCACGTAATATGGGTACATTGGCTTCATACGGTGAGTTTATTCAGTATCTGGATTCTGATGATATTTTGTATCCTGATAAAATTGAAAAACAGGCAGCTTTTTTTAATGAACATAAAAATTGCGATGGCGTATTTGGAGATTGGGAAGCTGGCACTGAATATGACAAGGAACTTGTAACAGTGTATAAGGATGATGATATGCTTACGCAAATGTTTGCCGGTAAGTGCATCGTTAATTTTAGTTTTTTAATGCGTCGGAGCATCGTAAAAAGCATTGGCAGGTGGGACGAAACTATCAGGCGAAACCAGGAAATTGACTTTCATGCAAGAGGTATACTTGAGGGTGCCAGGTTCCACTACCTGCCCGGAAACACAGGCTGGTGGCGCATGCATGCGGATGACCGGATTGCCAACAAAACCAGCCTGATTAGCGTAATCCATTTTTATAAGAAATGGCAAAATATTCTTTCCAGGCGTCACTTGTTTTCCAATAAAATTAAGCAGGGAATAATCAATAACTATTTGTGGTTTTTAAATCAGTATGCCGGCTATCCGGCTCACGAAATGCAGGCAGTGGCTAAAGAAATTTACCTGTTGAACCCCCGCCATCAAATTTTTTCTTCGTTAAAATTCAGGGCAGTAAAACTTCTATTTGGCGTACAGATTGCCCTGCGTGGATGGACATACCGTTTTAAAAAGTTTAAGAAAAGTAAGCGACAGCACTCACAATAATTTTAAGGGCTCCGGCAAACAGATAATGCAGCAAAAAACAATCGTATTCATTACCCCAACAGTTCCGCTTCCGCCTGCGGGCAATGGCACCAGGTCGTACAATATTTTAAAGGCACTGGCAGGCATGGGTAAAGTAAAGCTGATTGTATTAGAAGTATTAAACGAGGCTCAAAAAAACAAGCTCAGTGAAATTTGCAGCGAAGTAACTTCTCCTCAGGCAACTCCGGTAAACAAGAAAAATTTTTTTCAGCAATTGTTTGTTCCCTTTAAACTTTTGATGCCTTTCCTGATGTCAGGCTATGAATTAAATGGACGGCTGTCGTACATTCAGCATTACCGGTCACAAAAAAAGATGGATATAAACCGCCTGGCTTTTCATTGGTTTTTTTTCTGGTATCAATTCAAACATTCTTTTCCTTACGAAGTGTACAGGCTTAGCAAAAATATGCACACGTTGCATGATGAAATAAACTTAGCCACGCTTAATCCACGCCATATAATTTTTGCAGATTTTAATTTTTTTATACCTTATTTAAAAAGTAACATTAGTTTTCATAAAAACAACATCGTTGGCAATTCACACAATGCAGAATTTGATGTGCTGCTGCAGGCAACTGCTTCAGAAAAAAATCCCATCAAATTAAAGTGGATAAAACATCAGTATAAATTGATGAAACAGGCCGAAAAGAAAAGCCTGCAGCATGCAGATAAAACATTTTGCTGTTCGGATGCTGACAAAAAAAAATACCTGGAATTACAACCAGGTGCAACAATAGATGTAGTCCCCAATGGGGTGGATGATACTTATTTTATCCCCCCGGCACATGCATCCAGCGAAAAGATATTGTTATTTACAGGCTCAATGGGTTATGCTCCAAACGCTGAAGCCGTACAATGGTTTACTAATGAAATTTTACCGTTGGTACTAAAGAAAAATCCCGCCGTTGTTTTTAAAATCGCCGGCAAAGATGCAAACCTGCTTGCTATGCAGCCACATTCAAATATCTCCATCTATGCAAATCCGGAAGATATGAGGCCATTATTTGAAACTGCCATGGTAGTGGTGGTGCCGCTAAAGCAGGGTGGGGGCACCCGTTTAAAAATTCTGGAAGCTGCTGCCATGAAACTGCCGGTGGTAAGTACCACATTAGGTGCAGAAGGAATTAACGGACTAAACAGCAGCAATGTATTGTTAGCTGATACTGCTGAAGGGTTTGCCACAGCAATTGTATCATTGCTCAATGATAAAGCTTTCAGACTCCGGCTTTCAGAAAATTTACATACGCTTGTATGCACTAATTATACATGGCGCAGTATATCAGCCAACATTAAAGACGCCATGCTTTTTACTGAACACAAATTTGAAGCAGGCTGCAGACAACCAATTGCGTAAAGAAAATGCCTGTAAAAGTTTCTGTTATTATCCCCGTTTACAATGCAGAAAATTTTTTACAACATTGCATAGATTCTGTTACTGCACAAACCTTGCAGGAAATTGAAATCATAATTGTGAACGATGGCTGTACGGATAAAAGTGGTCTTATCATGCAGCAGGCAGCATCTTCAGATAACAGGATTGTAATCATTGATTCACTCAACGAAGGAGTAAGCGCCGCCCGTAACAAAGCACTGTCAGTTGCAAAGGGAGCATATACAGGATTTATGGATGCAGATGATTGGGCAGAACCATCCATGTTTGAAAAGCTGCAT
>JAYWIB010000341.1:0-2982 GCA_043789265.1 Chitinophagaceae bacterium | reverse complement strand
ATATTGATAAAGCGGTAGCTACCGACAGCACCGAAGCAGGCAAGGCAGCCTTATTAAAATCAATAGCTGTTAAGTATGAAGCACAAAAAAGATTTAGGGAAGCAGGCGACTGGTATAATAAAATTATTCCTGTAAGAAAGGAAGTAAGAAAAACAGATTTATACAATGCAGGTTACAATTATTTCCGTGCCGGCGTTTACGATACAGCTATTCAAATATTTGATGCTTACAGCACTAAATTTCCTGACGATCCTTTCAGTTATTATATGAAGGGAAAAGCAAAATGGGCAATAGACTCTACATTAGAACAGGGGTTGGCAAATGATGATTTTCAAAAAGCCGTTGAGGTGGGACTGGCAGATACAGTTAAATATAAAAATCAATTGATAGGAAGTTATAAATATTTTATTGTTTACAATGCGGCGATTAAAAAGGACAAGGCTGCAGCATTAAGTTACTGTGATAAAGTGCTGGCATTGGATCCTGCTGATGCTGAAACACTCAGTAATAAAACAGCCATTGCAGCAATGAACATGAATGCAGCACCTGCAGCAAAGCCTAAAACGCCAGCCGCTAAACCGGGTGCTGCCAAGCCTGCAGCAGAAAAAAACAAAGTGACTAAAGAGCCTTCTGGAAAAAAAAAGTAAAGTCCAAAAAAAACTAAATAAATCATGTCCCCATTCAGGTTAATGAATGGGGATTTGCATTTAAAAATTACAGGTGGTAATTTGATAGCCCTGCCTTATTTTTGCTTTTATGCAATTCTTTATTCTTCAGGTCAATAACTTAAATAGCACTTCTAATTATTTGCCCATTGGTTTACAATTATTTTTCGCCATTGGTTTTATTGCCACTATGATGGGCTTAACACATTTTTTTGGCCCAAAGCGAAAAGGAACAGACAAGTTGCAGAATTTTGAAAGTGGTATTGAAATAAAAGGCAATGCAAGACAGCCGATGGCTATAAAATACTTTTTAGTGGCTATTCTTTTTGTGCTGTTTGATGTGGAGGTAATTTTCTTTTATCCTTATGCGGTAAATTTTCGTGCACTTGGGTGGAATGGCTTTTTGGCCGTTGCCATGTTTGTAGCATTATTTATTTCAGGATTTATTTACATCATAAAAAAGGGTGCATTGGATTGGGAAGATTAAATGAAGGTAAAAAGGGCGGGTTCGAAAAATATAAATAAGGGAACAATATAAGTAATGAGTTGTTCTGGTTGCAGAATATTAATTTCAGGTTTTGCAAGTTCTAAAATCAGCCTGTCTGTTGGCAGGTGTTCAAATATATAAAATTATGCGTCCCGTACAATATAATACTAAATTAAAAACAGTAGAACCCCCGGCAGGGATGATGGGAGACGGCTTTATGGCTACCTCTTTAGAAAAAGTGGTGGGTCTTGCACGCAAAAATTCTATATGGCCTTTGCCCTTTGCCACCAGTTGCTGTGGCATTGAATTTATGGCCACCGCAGCCAGCCATTATGATATTGCAAGGTTTGGGGCAGAGCGTATGAGTTTTTCTCCACGCCAGTGCGATTTGCTGATGGTGATGGGTACTATTTCAAAAAAAATGGGGCCCGTTTTAAGGCAGGTATATCTGCAAATGGCAGAGCCACGCTGGGTTTTATCAGTAGGTGCCTGTGCATGCAGCGGAGGCATATTCGATACCTACTCTGTGCTGCAGGGCATAGATCAGGTGATACCTGTGGATGTATATGTACCCGGCTGTCCGCCCCGGCCAGAAGCCATCATTGACGGCTTTTTAAAAATACAGGATTTGGTAGGTCAGGAAAGTTTGAGAAGGAGAAACAGCGAAAAGTATAAAGAACTTATGGAGGCTTATGGGATACAGTAAAATTATTTTGTGATTTGTGCAATATGCGATATTCTACCATACGCACAGCTCTTTACATATTTGGCAGCAGGCGGGTCTTTAATTTTTTCCGCTTTCACTTATTACAAAAATAATAAAGTGAAAAGAGGTGAATGGTTAAAAACACTTTTTGAGAAGTTTTATGAAGAGAATAAGTTCAGTGAAGTTAGAAAGCATATCGAGTATGAAACCCTGAATATTTATTTGGGTGTAGATCTTAACGGAATGTGTACTAACATGGATAATGAGGAAAATCTCGTGAATTATCTTAATTTTTTTGAGCTAATTGCATTTTTGAAACTTAACGGACACATCGAAAAACTGGAAGTTAAAAGTATGTTTGGTTATTTTATAAAATCACTCAATAAAGACGAATTTATCAAAAGATATTTAAGGCAGTTTGATTTTGAAAATCTCGAAATGCTTTTAAGCGAATATGAATAAACTTTTTGTATATGGAACATTACGCAGCAGCAGAATACAGTCTGTTATTCCGGGCGTGGCGCCATATATGAAAAAGATGGGGATGGGTTATGTAAAGGCAAAGTTGTTCGATTTGGGCGAGTATCCGGGCGCAGTAAATGCCGAAAAACCGGACAAAGTTTTTGGGGAGATAATTGAAATCAGCCCTGACAAATTGAAATTTGTATTGAACGCTCTGGATGAATATGAGGAGATAAATAAGAATCCGTCCAAATCATTATTTCAAAGAAGAATGACAATTGTGAATACAGATAATGGCAAAAGAATAAAGGCATGGATTTATTGGTATAATAAAGAAGTGAACGGATTTAAGGAAATTAAAAGTGGTATTTACAAAAAACGAAAAATTACAACTGCAGCTTGATTATGTCACTGTCCCACGAAATTATACAACAAAAACTAACAGAAAAATTTGGCGATGCCCTCACAGACTGGCAGCAGCCTTATGGCATGCTCACCTTCACTGCACCCAAAGACCTTAACCTGAAAATACTGCAATTTTTATTTGATGATGAAGAACTGCGTTTCCAGTTTTTGACTGATCTGCAGGCGGTACATTATCCCGACAGGAAAGGCGAAGAACTGGCAGTAGTGTATCATTTGCACAATTTGAAGGACAATGT
>JAYWIB010000340.1:0-2983 GCA_043789265.1 Chitinophagaceae bacterium | reverse complement strand
TAAACAAATTTACCCGGATAACCATTCTTAAAAATTAGTGTGCATTCGTGGTATTTGTGGTAAAAAATAAAAATCTGCATCGCATGTAATTTTTCTTGTAAAGACACGATAAAATATATTGTTAACGAAAATGGAGCTGCTTCCACATTGCTGTTGCTGGTTTTAATTACATTTCCATTGAACTTTTAAAAAAACATTGCAGATAAAGCCACACTAACTGCTCACTATATGCATTGATATTTTTGACGGACATTACCCCTTACATTGTCGTAATACCACAGCCTTGGTTACTGATGAAGACAGTAGCTTTGTTTTATCAAACAAAAAAAATAATGGCTCACATCAATGCATATTTAAATTTTAACGGCAATGCCCGTGCTGCCATGCTGTTTTACAATGAATGCTTTGGCGGAGAACTGGTGATGCAGAAAATAGCGGAGTCGCCCATGGCTGTGCAAATGCCGGCGGAGATGAGCAATCATATTTTACACAGCACACTTACCAGCGAAAATTTTGTGCTGATGGCTTCGGATATGATGAGCAACAAAATAGCCGTAGGCAATAATGTTACGCTGTGCCTGCAGTGTGGCAGCGATGAAGAAATAAACCTGCTCTTTAAAAATTTATGCAATGGTGGTAAAATAAATCAGCCGCTGCAGCAGTCATATTGGGGCGCTACATTTGGTGAGCTTATTGATAAATTTGACATCTGCTGGATACTTAATCACTCAAAAAAATAAAACAATGTCTGCAACTATTACTGTACAAGCATCTGTAAACGCTCCCATAGAAAAAGTGTGGGCATACTGGAATCAGCCACAGCACATCATGCAATGGAATCATGCATCGGATGACTGGCATTGCCCCAACGCCAGCAACGATGTACGCCGCGGCGGAAATTTTTCTTATACAATGGCTGCGAAAGATGGCAGCTTTAGTTTTGATTTTGCAGGCGTGTATGAAGATGTTTTGATAAATGAATTGATCATGTACCGCTTAGCAGATGGCAGGGCAGTAAAAATAAGTTTTGCCAGCAATGGCGATATTACCGAAGTGGTGGAAACCTTTGAAGGCGAAACACAACATACACCTGAACTGCAGCAGGCAGGCTGGCAGGCCATACTCAACAATTTTAAAAACTACACAGAAAAACTTTAATCACTATTAAAATAAAATAACATGGCACGTACAAGCACTTACTTAAATTTTGCCACCTGCACCGAGGAAGCATTTAATTTTTACAAATCAGTTTTTGGCACCGATTTTACAGCGCCGGGCATACAAAGATTTGGCATGGTGCCGCCGCAGGAAGGAATGCCGCCCATGGATGAAGCATTGAAAAACCTGGTGATGCATGTGGAGCTGCCCATTACCGGCGGCCATATGCTAATGGGTACCGATGCGCCGCAGCAGATGGGCTTTACTGTAAACGTTGGTAACAATGTATACATAAACCTTGAGCCGGATACAAGAGAAGATACAAGCAGATTATTCAATGCACTGAGCGCCGGCGGCAAAGTGGGGATGGAACTGCAGGAAATGTTTTGGGGCGCATTGTTTGGAAGCTGCACAGATAAATACGGCGTGCAGTGGATGTTTAACTGCCGCAATTTGTAACATACATCTTTAACTATTTTTTTATGAACAACAACATTCACCCCTGCCTGTGGTACGATGGCAATGCAAAAGCTGCGGCTGAATTTTACTGCGGCATTTTTCCAAATTCAACCATTACCGCAGACACTCCTATGGTGGTAAACTTTGAATTGTATGGACAAAAATTTATGGGCTTAAATGGTGGCCCTCAATTTAAATTCAATCCTGCTGTTTCATTTTTTGTAGTCAGTAAAACGGATGAGGAGATAAATGAATTGTACAGGCAATTATCCGACGGCGGAATGGTAATGATGGCACTGGATAAATATGACTGGGCTGAAAAATATACATTTGTGCAGGACAGGTTTGGCCTTGCCTGGCAATTAATAAAAGGAAACTACAGTGACGTAAATCAAAAAATAACGCCTTGCTTTTTATTTACAGGCAACAGTTTTGGCAAGGCCGCTGCGGCAGTACATTTTTATACAGAAACATTTCCACAATCATTTATCAACAATATATTACTGTATACCGCAGATGAAGGTGCTGGTGCAGGCACAGTAAAACATGCACAGTTTATTTTAGATGGCAAAGTATTTATGGCGATGGATGGAGCAGGTGAACATGCATTTGCATTTAATGAAGCCATTTCATTTGTAGCGGAATGTAAAGACCAGCAGGAAATAGATTATTACTGGAACAAACTTATTGCAGATGGCGGAGAGCAAAGCATGTGTGGCTGGCTGAAAGATAAATTTGGTATAAGCTGGCAAATTATTCCCAACAATTTAGGCGAACTAATGAGCGACCCTGCAAAGGCGGGCAAGGTAATGCAGGCGCTTACGCAAATGAATAAGCTGGATATGGCTGCACTGGAAGCAGCAGCAAAATAATTTTGCAAAATAAAAACACAGCTATATGGAATCAAAAACAATCAACATCCTTTACTGGACATTCACTATTTTATTTGCCGGGCTAATGGCGTTTACGGCAGTGCCCGATGTATTGATGCTGCCGGAAGCCATCCAGTATATTGCGGCGCTGGGCTATCCACGATATATCATTCCTTTTATTGGTGTGGCAAAATTGCTGGGTGCTGTTGCCATTTTAATTCCTGGATTGAATAAAATAAAAGAGTGGGCATATGCCGGTTTATTTATTGATTTGGCCGGGGCCGCCTATTCCGGCCTGGCCATCAGTCCAGCATTTGACCCGAAGATATTGGGCATGCTTATGTTTATCATACCTGGTGTATTGTCTTATTATTTTTGGAATAAAAAAAAGGTATCGCAAAACAGCCAAAGAGAACGGTTCATTTAGTTTTCTGCAAAAAATAATCACTCAATTTTTTAGCCATGAAAAAAACAAATCAAACGCCAGCCACAGT
>JAYWIB010000339.1:0-2983 GCA_043789265.1 Chitinophagaceae bacterium | reverse complement strand
GGTCGCAACTGTACAAGCAATACATTGGCTTTGTGTTTCAGGCTTATCATTTAATTGATGAACTTACCGTGTATGAAAACATTGAAACACCGCTGCTGTACCAGGATGTAAAGTCAGCCGAAAGAAAAGCAATGGTGGCAGATATGCTTGACCGGTTTAACATAGTGGGCAAAAAAGATTTATTTCCTGCACAGCTCAGCGGCGGGCAGCAGCAGTTGGTGGGCATTGCACGGGCGCTTATCGCAAAGCCAAAATTATTGCTGGCAGACGAACCCACCGGCAACCTCAATTCAAAACATGGTGAAGAGATAATGGAGATTTTTAAAAAACTGAATGAAGAAGATGGGGTAACAATTATTCAGGTAACGCATTCCGAAAAAAATGCTGGTTACGGAAAACGCATCATTCATTTACTGGATGGCAGAATAGAAAATTGAAAATAAACATGGTGGTTAATTGTAAATAAATTTTAAATGATGAAAACAAGTGTTGTTGTAACTGCAGTTATTTTACTGAATTCTTTTTTTTGTAAGGCGCAAAATCTGCAGTTTACTTTAAAAGAATGTATTGAAACCGCTTTAAAAAATAACATCGGCATACGCCAGGGCGAAGTATTGAAAAACAATGCAGGCCTTGTGTACAGCCAGTCAAAAAATAACCGGCTGCCCATTGTACAATCTACTTACAGCTATGGCATCAACAACGGACGAAGTATAGATCCATTCACCAACGGATATATCAACCAGCAATTAAAATCCAGCAATATGGATGTAAATGCAAGCGTGCCATTATTTTCCGGTTTCCAACTTAAAAATACCATCCGGCAAAATGAGCTTGCATTTGCCGGAGCCACTATGGAATGGCAGCAGCGCAAAGATGAACTTACGCTGCAGGTGATACTTGCTTACCTGCAGGTACTTAGCAGTCAGGATGCCATTACACTGGCAAAGCAGCAGGCGATTGTTACCAAAGAGCAGGTAAACAGAATTGAAATTGTATCTGCTGAAGGTGCCACCAGCCCTTCCAATGCAAGCGATTTAAAAGGACAATATGCAGGAGATAAACTTGCGCTGGTAAATGCAGAAAGTAATTTTCAGTCAGCCGTGCTAGCACTTACCCAACTGATGAATGTGGCTTATACAGACAAGATAGTTTTTGACCGCCAGGGAATGCTGGAAACCGTACAGCAATATGATGCAGCACCGGATGAAATTTATGCCGCGGCCATAGAAAAATTGGCCGCTGTAAAAGCAACTGACCTGCGGGTAAAGAGCAATGCAATGGCCGTAAAAGCCGCAGTGGGCAACAGTTTGCCGGCAGTATCTTTATTTGGTGGCGCCAGCACCAATTACTCCAGCGCTGCCATGCTCAATACACTTACTGGTAGCAAAGAGGTTTCTACCGGAGATTATGTTACCCACAATGGTGATAAGCTGAATGTGATTAGCCAGCAAAATAATTTTTCCAGCAAACCCATTAGTTATAGCAACCAGTTTAACAACAATATTTCCACCGGTTTTGGTGTAAGTGTACGGATACCAGTTTTCAACGCTTTTAGAAACCGCACTACCGTACGGCTGGCAAAAAACGATGAGCAAAGTAGCAGGCTGGTAGCCGAAAATATAAAACTGCAGTTGCGCCAGTCCATCGACCAGGCATACATCAACATAACAGCAACCTATAAACGCTATCAGTCTTTACTGGAACAGCGGGATGCCTTTGAAGAATCATTGCGTATAACTGCCGAACGTTTTGAAAGCGGCGTAATAAACGCACCTGAATACCTGATTGCAAAAAATAATTTTGAACGCACCAGCGCCAATATCATCACCGCCAGGTACGAATACCTCCTTCGCAAAAAAATACTTGATTTTTATATGGGCAGGTTGAACTGAATGAAGCAGTGATTTTTATAGAGATACTTTCCTGTTATTTTTAATTGCCAATTGGTGTGTTACCCAATTCATCTGGCAATGTCGTTAAGCGAAGCCCTGTAGGGCAATGCCATTAAGTTAAGCCCTGTAACGGAGAAATGTTAGTAGCAAAGCTGTAAATATGATGGTTTCTTCAACTATTGTATCGCTCCTAGGGAGCTTAGATTTATTAATTTACTTACAATGCCTGTAGCGACGGCATGTTAGCAAGAGGAATAGTATATAATGTGTATAAAGCTCCGTATAGCCAGTTCCGGTTTTTGTGAAAGCGATATGTTTTTACATGCATATTTTACGCAACTATTGCAGACCGTTTGATTTTTATTGGGCTAACACATTGCGTGGAAAAAATGAAATGGTCTTAAGGTGCCTTCGCTTAATGGCATCGTCTTTATACATCCCTTCAAACTTACAAAAAAACCTCCTCATCAAATACTCCGGTTACCATCAAAGTTTTCCAGTTCTTTTGCCACTGCATTTAAAAAGGTAGAGCCGAGGGCACCGTCAATGATGCGGTGGTCGTAACTAAGGGAAATGTACATCATGTGGCGGATGGCAATGCTGTCGCCCTGCGGTGTTTCTATTACCACCGGTCTTTTTTTAATGGCGCCTACAGCCATAATGGCCACCTGTGGCTGATTGATGATGGGTGTACCCATGATGCTGCCAAACGAGCCCACGTTGGTAAGCGTAAAAGTGCCGCCCATTGTGTCATCAGGTTTTAATTTGCCTGTACGGGCTGCATTGGCAAGGCCGTTTACCTGGCGGGTAAGGCCAGCAAGGTTTAGCTGATCGGCATTTTTTATTACAGGCACTATCAGGTTGCCCGAGGGAAGGGCAGTAGCCATGCCGATGTTGAGATCTTTCTTTATTATTATCCGGTCGCCATCTACGGAGCTGCTGAGCATGGGATATTTTTTTATGCTCTTTACGATGGCTTCAATAAACAGCGGCGTGAAAGTTATTTTTTCACCTTCTCTTTTTTCAAAATCTTTTTTTACTTTTTCTCTCCATAGCACCATGGTGGTTACATCACATTCGGCAAAGCT
>JAYWIB010000338.1:0-2983 GCA_043789265.1 Chitinophagaceae bacterium | reverse complement strand
ATGAAGAATCAATTGAAGCATTATCTGCAGCGGTCTTTAATAGTGCTTGATCTGTTTGTACTCAACATTGCTTTTATCACCTGCCGGCTGTTTTTTGCTGGAAGAATTGGAGGAAGCGCCGCAGGCGCCTATGTAGAGTTTTGGGTGATGCTGAATGTATCCTGGCTGGCTATTTCTTTTTTTTGCAGAACTTATTCTGATACCAACATTATCCATTTTGAATCATTTACCAAAAGAACTGTACAGGTATACCTGCTGTGGGTAATTGCCCTTCTTTTCTATCTTTTTTTTTCACGCCAGTTGATACTGTCAAGATTTTTTATTATATCCACCATTTCAATATTTGCGCTGAGCCTGCTGATGAACCGTTTTCTTTATGTGGGCATTAATAATTATTTCAAAAGGAGAAATCATCTTTTTAATAAGGTGCTTATAATAGGATACAATGAAACGGCCAAAAAGCTGGAACAATATTTTGAAGAAGATGGCATCAATGCCTACCTGCTTGGTTTTATAGAAGATGAAGAAAATATTAAAGAACTTTCCCGCCACCCCATACTTGCGGATATAAAGCATACCATACAAACTGCCATTGAAATGGATGCCCAGGAAATATATTCCACCATCACCCCTGAGCAAAATAAATACATTTACACGCTGATGAACAAGGCAGAGATGGAATGTATCCGCTTTAAAGTAGTACCGGATTTATCCGTTTTTGTAAACAAGCCGGTAGTAATTAATTATATACGGGAATTGCCCGTGCTTTCTTTAAGAAGTGAACCGCTGGATGATGTAGGTAACCGCATAAAAAAACGTGTGCTGGATGTAGCGGTAAGTTTACTGGTGGTGATATTTGTTTTATCGTGGCTGGTGCCACTGCTGGGGATATTAATTTATCTTGAATCTAAAGGACCCATATTTTTTTCACAACTTCGATCGGGAAAAAACAATAAAACTTTTTTCTGTCATAAGTTCAGGAGTATGAGGGTTAATAAAGATTCGGATGTAAAACAGGCAACTAAAAACGACAATCGAGTAACCCGGCTTGGGAAGTTTATCCGTAAAACAAGCATAGATGAATTCCCACAATTTTTTAATGTGCTTAAAGGAGAAATGAGCCTGGTGGGGCCAAGGCCGCATATGGTAAAACATACTTCCGATTATTCAAAAATAGTTGACCAGTATATGATTCGCCAGTTTTTGAAACCCGGCATTACCGGCTGGGCGCAGATAAACGGGTACAGGGGAGAAATTACAGATGATTCACAGATTATAAACAGGGTAAATGACGATTTATGGTACCTTGAAAATTGGAATATTTGGCTGGACATTCGTATAATGTTTTTAACCGTGTACAAAATATTTAAAGGAGACGATAAAGCTTTTTAAATATTCTTCCACAAAGAACCGTCATGTTTTTTTTCAACTGTATATTACTGTTAAAATTGCTGCTTACACCTGCTGCATCTGCTGAAACTAACAACAAGGTATAGCCTAAAAAAAATGGCAGTGGTTTTAAAAACTGAATAGATGCTTTTTAACTCAATTGATTTCCTGTTTTTTTTTATAGCGGTTACCCTGCTCTATTTTGCTCTTCCACACAAATACCGTTGGTTCCTGTTACTTACTGCAAGCTGCTATTTTTACATGGCGTTTGTGCCCATCTATATTTTAATACTGGGTTTTACAATAGTGGTGGATTATTTTGCAGGCATTTTGCTGGAAAATGAAAAAGGAAGTAAAAGGAAAATGTATCTGGTGGCCAGCATGGTGGCCAACATTGGCGTGCTGGCAATTTTTAAATACTATAATTTTTTTAATGGCAACTTAACCCATTTGCTTCATGGCGCCGGGTATCAAAATCCTGTGCCTTATTTATCCATCCTGCTGCCCATTGGCCTGTCTTTTCACACTTTTCAGGCTATGAGCTATACCATTGAAGTATACAGGGGCCATCAAAAAGCAGAGCGTCATTTTGGAATCTATGCTTTATATGTAATGTTTTATCCGCAACTGGTGGCGGGCCCCATTGAAAGACCTCAAAATTTAATTCCGCAATTATATCAAAAACATGAATTTAATTATCAGAACGTAAAGGAAGGCCTGACCATGATGCTGTGGGGACTGTTTAAAAAAATAGTGATAGCCGACAGACTGGCTATATACGTAAACCATGTGTACAGCAGGTATGATGATGTAAGCGGGATGACGCTTTTAGTGGCAACCATACTTTTTTCATTTCAGATGTATTGTGACTTTTCCGGTTATTCAGACATAGCCATAGGCGCTGCCAGGGTAATGGGATTTAAGCTGATGACCAACTTCCGCCGCCCTATTTTTTCAAAAAGCACCACAGAGTTTTGGCAGCGCTGGCACATCTCGCTTTCCAGTTGGTTTAAAGATTACCTCTACTTCACCCTCGGTGGCAGCAGGGTGGCTGTACCCAGGTGGTATTTAAATCTTTTTATTGTATTTGTAATAAGCGGTCTGTGGCATGGAGCCAACTGGACATTTATTATATGGGGAGCCATCAATGGATTTTATGTAATATTCGGTATTGCCACAAAAAATATACGCAACAAATTCAATCACCTGATAAGACTGAATAAATTGCCAAAACTGCACACCGCATTACAAATACTCACTGTATTTATATTGGTGGCATTGGTAAGAATTTTTTTCCGATCTCCTGACGTGTCTACGGCAATAAAAATTTTTAAAAAAATATGCAGCTTCTCAGGTAAAGTATGGTACAGCTCGCCTTCTATGTTGGCATTTATTTTATTGAGTATTTTTTTTCTGCTTGTGGTGGAATGGAAAGCGGAATTTTATAAAGGCAAAATTTCCTTTTTCAATAACAGCAATGGATTTGTAAGAAAACTTTCTTATGCCACCGTAATTATCCTGATATTGCTGATGGGGGTGTTTGATGGCGGACAATTTATTTACTTTCAGTTTTAATTTATCCGGCAAATGCGCA
>JAYWIB010000337.1:0-10634 GCA_043789265.1 Chitinophagaceae bacterium | reverse complement strand
GCAGTATATTCATCTTTATAAGTTCCTTTTTGATTGAGTTCTGCAAGGCTTTTATTAAACGCTTCATCGCTGAGCTTTAGCTGAATAAGTGTGCCGGTTTTTTTGCCGATGGCTTCCTTTGCTGAAAAGCCATAAATTTCTTCTGCATACCTGTTCCATCCATTAATAATAAATTTATCATCCGTGCTTATAATACCGTCCGGTACGGAATTGATAAGTGATACCTGGTTGCTCAGTTGTTTAATTATCTGGTGGCGCCGGGTTAATCCTCCATTGATTACAAAAAATAAACCGGTGAGCAAACCAAAAAATATAAAAGCCAGCACTAAAAATATCGAGGATGTGTTTTGAGCTGTTTTTTGCTGGTAGGTGCCGGAGGCAGTCACCACGTTGCGGCTTTTATCTTCCAGTATATCCAGCAGCTTTCTGGAGCTTTCTATAATCTCTTTGTCCTTGGCAAGCGCAGTATAAGCGGCTTCATTTTTTTTATTACTGATATGGTATAATCTTTTGGCCTCGTTTAAAAGATTTTTCTTTTTTATTATCAATGATTTGAGGTAAGCAATGCTGGCATTGCTCGTAGTATCATACAAACCTATTTGATTGATATTGCCCGTATCCGCAATCAATGTTTCTGAAGCCTTATTATAAGCAGCTAAAAAAACATCTCCAGGTCTGTAAAAAAAATTATCAGCCGCTATTTCCTCCGCCTCCAGATCTAAATGAATTTTATCTGCCAGCCGCTGTACATTGGTGGCTTTGTTTATATTTTTGCTTTGATTGATTACCAGTTGCATATTGCTGAAAGTAGTCAATACAAAAAATGCCACCACCAGAAGGGCGATAGAAAAGGCAATGATGATAATAGCTTTAATGGATAGCCTGGGCATATTGAAAATAAATCCGGTTATTTATTTGCAGCAACTATTTTTACTTTATCAAGATACTATAATTATGCACTAAAATAACGCTGTTAAAATTATTTCAACAATGCATGTAAATGAATAATGTTTGGGGGAGATGCGGCATCCGGTAAATTAAACCATACATATAAGTTTGCCTGCAGGTTTTATTTAGCAGCGGTTTGTATCATTTTAATGTAAGCCTTATTTTCTTTAAACATTTGCAGCCCGTGTGCTGTGCTCATGTAGGGCATTTGCAGCCTGCGGTGATTGATGCGGCTTATTTTGGCAAGTATATTCCAGTGTTTTATTATTTGCTTCCATGCAGTAAATACCGAGTGTTTGGGATCGTACATATGCGTAGGTTCGCTGCCTGCACCATTTAATTCTATGATAGAAAATTTTTTGCCCTGCCGCAGTTCTTCCCAGGTATTGTAACGGATATCCATTCGGCCAAAGTAAAATCCTTCTATCTGCTGGCATACGGTATCAATAATGCTTGTCAATGCTTCATCGGCCATGTGGGTAACATCTGTAAATTTGGCTCCTCTTACATGATTGCCGTAAGGCACCAGTATTTTTTTTTGCCCTGCAGGTAATATTGTTTTTAATGCCGCTGCATCTTCCCGGCGCAGGGTTTCTATCTGAAGTATAAAGCGTTTGTCTTTATTTAATAACTGTTCAGTGGTGGACACGCCATCGCCTGTTACTGCTAAAAAATCTTTTTGTACAATGCCTGAAATATGTCCGCATTTTTTATCAGGATAGCGGTAATAAAATATCCCCACTTCATTCTGAAAAGGGATAAACTGCTGCACTAAAAAATCAACAAGGGATGCGGCAGCATATTCCATTACATCATTTTCATTTTCTAATTTCTTTACTGAAAGCCCCTGCATACCTATATCCGGCTTGCCTATCAGCGGATATTTTAAATCATGTATTGTTATGGCTGCCGCAATAACTGCGGTGCCGGATCCGGCTTTAAAAAAAAGTGTAGGCGGATAATACTCAGCCGGTATCAAATCATAAATTTCTTTTTTTGACTCCAGTAAAAATCCAGCATTTTTTATGGATGGGTTGGATGTGCTGAAAAAGAAAAACGAACGGCATTGTGCACTCAGCCAGAACCAATACAAATAAACAGGGCCATACACTGCATTAAAAGACCAGTATTCCCAATGCAGCAATTTTATAAAAAATGGCCGGTGTAAAATTTTTTTTAACATCGGAAAATTACGCTTCGGTAAATTTTTGAGTGAAGTTTAACGCCGTGCTGTACTGCTGCCTGTCTTTTAAGTCGGTGTACTTCATTACAGCACCACCTTCATTTACTGCAATGCTGGTGATGCTTACAGTAAGCATTTGCCCATCCCTGTTCATTGAGAGATCATTGTGGCTGTCACCATCACCGGTAAACTGGTGAAAAGATAAAATATCCTGCTGCATAAGGCGGGGCGTTTTGTTAAGAAAGGAAGCAAACCATGCTTCTCTTTTTTTTACCACATCTTCTGTATATAAAGTAACAGAAGACCAAATATAAGGGCGGTAATTTTTTAACTGGCTGCTGTATTTTTTTAACGCATCCCAGCGGCATTCCCAAAGCTGGCTGTTGTTAAAAAGTATAAGCGTAAAAGGCTCAATGCCTGACAGATTTATTTTTTGGAAATAATTTACCGGCGATGCTGCAGCTATAATTTGAAGAAAAATAATGCCCCTGCTTTTTTTATAGGGAGGCAGCGGGGTATGCTTTACAAACGCACCATTCAGCAATACAGCAGCCGTGCCATTTTCATGCATTGCAATCCAGCTTCCACCAGCATCCGCATCTTTTGGATATACCAGTATGCCATTGTGCATGTGGTATGTATCTGGTGGCAACGCCTGCGCCCGGGAACATTTTTCATCCCTGTTAGAGGTGAGGTAAAATTTATCTTTTACAGGAACAAACGTTACTGTGCACATGCTTTCCGGTATTTAACAGTGGAGGATGCTATACCAAAACCTTCAGGCAGTGCAAAATTATTCGCTGCTTCATTGATGCCCACACGTATCAGCGCCATGTGATGCACTGTATGCTCCAGGTTATATATTATTTCCCTTAAATAATTGGTGGTTACTGTAATGGTTTCATCCGACTGTTCATCATATGCTGATTCCAGCAGCAATGCCTTATCAGGTTTATTAAGATTGTTGCCAATCATCTGCAGTAAATCAATCGCAAAAGTTTTATCTGTTTCAATCCTGGTATCCCGTTTTCTATTTTCATAATTTACTGTACCGGTTTCGTAACCGTTATTGAGGCAGATGAATAATTCAATTACATGCCTTACATGCTGGCCAATGCTGGCGCCAAATAAACTTTTACAAGGGTACTGGTATTGCTCACCGGTGAGTTGCTCCAGCGATACAATTATTTGACCAAATACATTTTGTATGGCTTGATGAATTTGCATAAAAAAGATTTAATAAAAATTGATGCTGCAATTTACTGCAAAACTGCACTGCCAAACAAATGATTGTATTGCTGGCAATGTACCAGTGCAAATTTATATTGTGTGAGATCAGGCATGCCGGTAACAGGGTATAACTGGTTGCCCATAGTGGATTTTAATTTTCCCAAATCAATAAAATTTAATGGCTGCTGTTCTTTAGAAAGATATACATGCAAATCTGGCCCGTTTGAAACAGACATATTTTCCAGTTGCAGCGTATACACTCCGTTAGTATTAAATACAGTGGCTTTGCCGGAGGTGCTGCCGTATGGGCCATTGATAAAGCTGCCTATTGCTTTTGCCATAGCGGTGCTTGTGTCTGCATTTTCATTCAGCCTTTCCACAGGGGTGGCGTTTTTTTTACACGATAAAAAACTGAGTGCGGTGATAGCTGCTATTACAATTTGTTTCATATAATTTGTTTTTAAAAATGATACGATACACCAAGGCCAAGCGTATTGGCCTTATTGCGGAAGCGGTCTACCAATGTGCCGTCAGGCGCTGTTTGCTTTATAGTTGTTGTTTTATATTCTACAAATACAAACTGGTATACGGCTTTTACTCCCCATTGCCTGTTCAATTTATATTTTAAAAAGAATTCAGAATTCAATGATCCACGGTCGTGGTCGCCTGTAAGCAACAGGTTAAATGCGGCAGGTTTGGCCACAGGTTCAGCCCGTGCAGTGCCATTGCTGTTGAGTATAGCGCTGCTTTTACGGCCAGCGGTAAAACCTATTGCATCAATATTAAAACCGGCATTCCATTTATCATTAAAATGATAGCCTACGTTAATGCTCAGGTTAAGCGAATGGGTAAAAGGACGCTGCACTGTGAGTGTATCCTGCGATTCGGCACGCTGCCCTGCAAAAAATATTAAGAAAGGAATGGTGCTTGTTCGTGCAAGCCTGGCGGGTGCTGTTATAAAATCTTTTTTTGTGCCAAAATAACCGGTCCATCTTGCACCAATACCGGCTTCCCATTTACTTTTTTTACCCAGCTTCCAGTTGTATACATAGGATGCTGCCACAGTACCCTGCGATGAACCTGCACTGACTGTTAAGTCTGCAAAGCGGTTGTGCTTTAGCTGTGCCTGCCCCATCGTCGCCACTGCGGAAAATACTCCTGAAAAAATTATTTTTTTAATCATTATTATTTTTTTGATGTTTTTGAAAACAAGCGGCTGATTGTAACAAGCAGATCATTCCGGTAAATAATAAGCAATGCGATGCAGCTTATAAACACCAGCAAAGCATAAATAAATAATTGTCCGCCGTCATCCATCACCACCAGCCCAAGCTTGGTGAGGTGGAAAAAAATTGCGCCTGCCATAAGCCCTGCCCCCATCAACGCACCGAAAGCAGTGGTACGTGGTACCAGTATCAGCACAGCCGCAATCAGTTCTATTATACCTGATCCAATTCTTCCCCACGGTTCCATACCTACGGTGGTAAAGATGTATACAGATTCTTTAGCGCCGGAAAATTTAAAAAAAAGTGTTTGAAGTAAAATAACGGCTGCCAGTATACGCAGTATCCAGGGGCCTGCTGCGGCAAAATTGAATTTCATAATAGTCAGTATTGGTTATATAATTAATGAAAAATCTTTTGCCAGTTGGCATCTGCTTTTTTGTTGAGGCCTGCCTCATCTTTGTTCCAGCTTTTAAGTGTGTTATTAAAAAATTTATTATAAAACACGTACAGCCTGCCGTTTACAATTTTATAAGTTTCGGGGTCAATGTCTACTTTTGATCCATCGCTTCCCATTGCATAGGCACACCAGCCACCATACTGCGGTTCGTAGGCAGCAGGGTTTTGTTTAAATGTTTCTTTATTGGCTGCAAAGGAAAAATAATAAGTAACACCTTCAAATGCCACGGCACCAATTTCCTTTTTACCCTTTAAGGCTTTGCCCTGTTTAAAATAAGCAACCGGATCGTAGCCATGCAGCGCAATGGAGCCATCGGTGTTAAAATGTTTTTTTCTTAAAGCCGCAGCATCCTGCGAAAAACTGGTAATAGAAAAATAGCTTATCAGTGCTGTTAGTAAAAATGCAGATTTCATGTTTATTATTTTAAAAACAAAATTATGCCCCATGTATTCCTTTGTGTGTCGTGTAAATGACAACGGAAAACCATTTGTAAAATATTAACAGTAAACCACTGCAGTCATCATTTGTGATGAATGAATGTAACATAATAAATAATATTTGGTAAGTTGTGTTATAAAAATAAGTGAGGTGGAAGCAATATTAAAAGATGGCCAGGCTGTAATGATAAGAATGCTGAACAAGGATGATACAGGCAGGCTGCATACTTATTTTCATCAATTATCAAGGGAGACTAAGATGCGTTTCGGTCCGCACTCTTTTGGCTGGCATACAGTAGTAAATCTTTGCAATACTGCTAACAGCGATACCGTTTGTGTGATAGCTGAAGCTGCCCTGCACAAAGAGATAATTGCCTATGCCGTTATCCGCACAGGGTTTCTGGAGCATGATGCCGAAAGACTGAAAGGCTGGGGATTGAAACTGAATGCGGATACAGACTGCAGCTTTGCACCCTCGGTATCCGATGCCTGGCAACACAGCGGACTTGGCAGCAAGCTGTTAGAATTTATTACCGCCTACCTTTTATTTAAACGCTTCCGCCGTATTATTTTATGGGGTGGTGTACAATGCAGCAATGAAAAAGCTGTAAACTTTTACCGGAAACATGGTTTTGAAACGGTAGGTACTTTTGAATACAATGGTATGAATTTCGATATGGTTAAAAATATTGTTTAAAATTTTCATTTCGCATTTTCACTCCTGCCTTACTGATGGCATTTACGGGTAGTGTTATTTTCTTACTTTTACGGTTATTTTTTATGATTGCCTGCCATAAACTTTGGGGTGCCTGTGCCGATATTATCAAAAAAAAAGGCAGCCCGTATATTATTATTATGACAGCAGAACATCAACGGTTAGAGGTTAATAACAGGAAGGCCATTCCGCTGGAACAATGGGGCCCTTACCTCAGCGAAAGGCAATGGGGTACTGTAAGAGAAGATTATGGTCCGCATGGCGATGCATGGGGTTATCTGCCTTTTGATCAATCGCATTACCGCACTTACCGTTGGGGCGAAGATGGGCTCGGCGGCATATCTGATTATTTTCAAAATCTTTGTTTTGCTGTAGCGCTTTGGAATGGGAAAGATAAAATACTGAAGGAGCGTTTATTTGGTGTGGGCAATTACGATGGCAACCATGGGGAGGATGTAAAAGAATTGTATTATTACCAGGACAATATTCCCACGCATTATTACATGGAGTATTTGTATAAATATCCGCAGCAGCAATTTCCTTATGATGATTTATTAAACACCAACCGCAAACGGGGCAAAACAGAAGTTGAATACGAAATTCTGGATACAGGTATTTTTGACAAGGATGAATATTTTGACGTAAAAATTACCTATGCCAAACAAAATCCCACTGATATTTATATACGCATAGACATTACCAACCGCTATGCCAAACCAGCGCCGGTAACAGTGCTGCCCACTTTGTGGTTTTATAACCGCTGGGCGTATACGCCGGAAGAGCCAAAGCCCTCCATTGCTTACTTTGGTAAAAATGCTGTAAAGATTGATCACCACCGGCTGGGTAATTATTATTTTTATTTTATGCCCCCCGACGATCGTTTGTTTACAGAAAATGAAACAAACATGAGCAGGGTAAATGCAGGCGCCGATAAAACGCCGTTTACAAAAGATGCTTTTCACGAAGCAGTAATTAACGGCACCAACAAAACAAAACTGAAGAATAAAAAAGAAGGGACTAAGTTTTCACCGGTATATAATTTTACTGTAGATGGAGGTGAAACAAAAACCATTTATTGCCGGCTTACTAACTGCGCAGATGATAAACCTTTCACCAGCGGTTTCGAAAAAATATTCAGTGTGCGGCGGCAGGAAGCAGATGATTTTTATAACAGCATTCTTCCCGAAAATATTTCTGACGATTTAAAAAATATACAGCGTAAAGCGCTTGCTGGTTTGCTGTGGAGCAAACAGTATTATCATTTTGATGTAGAGCGCTGGCTTACCACCAGCGATGACATTACACCCGTAAATGATGGTAAAAAATTTGGCCGGAACAGCGAATGGAAGCATTTGAAAAATCAGGATGTAATTGCCATGCCCGACAAATGGGAGTATCCCTGGTATGCGGCATGGGATCTTGCATTTCACTGCATATCGCTGGCCATGGTGGATGTGGTGTACGCCAAGCACCAGCTCCAGCTTATCATGAGAGAATGGTATATGAAACCCGACGGACAGTTGCCTGCATACGAATGGAATTTCAGCGATGTAAATCCGCCTGTGCAGGCATGGGCTGCCATGGAAGTATACCGGGTGGAAAAAGAAACCACCGGCACGGGCGACATTGTTTTTTTAAAAAGAGTTTTTCAAAAACTGCTCATAAATTTTACCTGGTGGATAAACCGGAAAGATGGCAATGGCAATAACATTTTTGAAGGCGGATTTTTAGGACTTGATAACATTGGCGTATTCAACCGCAGCCACCATTTTACTGAAGGGATGCAGTTAGAACAGGCGGATGGTACAAGCTGGATGGGCATGTATGCACTTAATATGATGGACATGGCCCTGGAGATAGCGAGGCATGATATTGCTTTTGAAGATTCGGCCACCAAATTTTTTGAACATTTTGTGCTGATAGCAGAGGCGCTCAACAGCCACATGATGTGGAATGAAGAAGACAAATTTTATTATGACACATTGTGTTTAACAGGCGCTGATCCGCTGCCCTTAAAAATACAAAGCATTGTAGGCCTTACCAGTTTGTTTGCCGTAAGCACCATCCGCAAAGAAATATTTGATAAGGTACCCGACTTTAAAAAACGCATCCTTTGGTTTGAAAGCTACCGGGCAAAGAATAATTTATTCTGGCCCAATGAAGAAACAAGCGAAAGCGAAGACATACTTATTTCTCTTGTAAAAAAAGACCGGCTGATATACCTGCTGAACAGGCTGCTGCATGAGGATGAATTTTTATCGGAAGGGGGTATCAGGGCATTGTCAAAGTTTCATAAAGATCATCCCTATTCTGTAAATGTAGATGGAGAGGAATACAGCATTCAATATGATCCGGGAGATTCCACCTCCAACCTGTTTGGCGGAAACAGCAACTGGCGTGGGCCGGTTTGGATGCCCATTAATTATTTAATCATCCGCTCCATCAGAAAGTATGGAGAGTTTTACGGCGACAGGCTAAAAGTGGAATGCCCGGTAGGTTCCGGCAACCTGCTCAATCTTACAGAGGTATCAAAGTTTATTACTGACAGGGTTATCAGCCTCCTTTCTAAAAATGAAAAAAACGAACGCAAACTCAACGGAGAGTATAACTGGTTTTATAAAAGAAAAGGAAATGAAGACCTGGTATTGTTTTACGAATATTTTCACGGCGATACCGGCTCTGGCCTCGGTGCCAGTCATCAAACCGGCTGGACATCGCTGGTGGCTGATTTAATAGGAAAAAGAAAAATTAATAAAGCGGATTATATACCGATTCCCGATGATGAAGAATTGAAATACGAAGAGGAAGAAGCGTAGTCAGGAGTAAAGACGATTTAAACAATCCTGTCTTTAAATGCTTTGGCCACAGCTTCACTTTTGCTGTTGACATGCAGCTTCTCATAAATTTTTTTAATGTGGCTTCGTACGGTATCAATGGCAATAAACATTTCACCGGCAATCATTTTGTAACTATATCCTTCCACCAGTAACTGAAGCACCTGTTTTTCCCTGTCGGATAAATGATAGTCTTCTCCTTTTTCGTTGTTCATGGAAGAAAACATTTTGAGTACCTGCGTGGCGATAGAAGCCGTCATGGGTGCGCCGCCTGTTTGTGCTTCTGCTATATATTCAAGTAATTTTCCGGGAGGTGTTTTCTTTAAAATATATCCGTTGGCACCATTGCTGATGGCATTAAAAACATTTTTATTGTCGTCAAAAACTGTAAGCATTAATATTTTTACCTGGCTGTTTACAGCCCGGATTTTTTTTAACCCTTCAATGCCGTTTACACCCGGCATATCAATGTCCATGAGTATTACATCAGGGTTATAAGCTTCCACTTCATCTACGGTATTATTGCAGTTGCCAAATGCAGCCACCACTTCAAAACCTTCGGAACCACCGATGAGCATGGTAAGGCCTTCTCTTAGCTGTGTATTGTCTTCGTACAATAATACTTTAATCATGCATAGTTATTTATCTGTACAAATGTAACATTGTAAACCACGCTGTGCAACCACATATGTATGTTAATTTACCCAAACCTTTTTTTTTGCCGCGGTATACATAAGTATGCGATGCTTTTTTATCAGGTAAAAAATTATTTCAGGGATAAGCGGTTGCTTTTTGATGCCAGCAGGTTTTTACAAAAAAAATATCCATCTATAAAGGTTAATTGAAATTATTTTTCACATAATTATGCTGTTGTTTTCGCTTTTTTGATTGTGGATTTTTGTATTGTAAAAAATTAATTAACGCTGCCCATGCAGCAAAAAACAAAAAGTCATGAAAAAAATAACAATCATCACCGCCCTGCTTATTATAGCCGGCACCAATGCCTTTGCAGCAGAAGAAACAAGTGTACCAAACACAAGCATCATTTTATACCATCAGCCTTTCACTAAGATAGTGGTGGAAAATGATATAGATATTTTGCTTACAGAAGGAGCCGAAAAATCAATGCAGTTTTCCGGCGATGAGACAGACATTAAAAAGGCCGTGTGGGAAATTAAAGACGGCACATTTTATTTAAAAAGCACCGGCCGGTCATTAAAGAATAAAGTAGTGCTAACTATAAATGTGAGCGGACTGAACAATATATTCATTTATGGCAGCTCCGATGTTTGTTCTGCAGGCAGGTTACAATCAAAAAGATTGAAAGTGTATATTGATGGAGATGGTATGGTTAATCTAAAAAATACAGGCTCCATTAAAATAGCCGGCGGAGGCAGTACCGAGCTGAATATAAAAAAATTGCAGGGAGATATTTCAATAGATTAAAGAGGCAGGTTTTGGTTTAAAAGGCCATGCAGCAATGCGTGGCTTTTTTTAAAAAAGCAATAATACCATCTTGATTTACTAAGTAGTCCGACCAGTCCCGATTTTTCGGGAAGGAATACGTGGAAATCTTAGATGGTATTATACCGACAGAAAAGAGG
>JAYWIB010000336.1:0-2990 GCA_043789265.1 Chitinophagaceae bacterium | reverse complement strand
AAAAAACCGGCACGGGTAATTATGTATGGTATGCCACTTACCTGCTCCGCAATAGATTTACCAAAAAACAAAAAGGAAATGTAATGGTGCTTCGGTAAAATTTATGCAGGTAAATGTTGCATTATTTCAGCAAGACTTTCTTTTGTTTTGCTGATGGTTTCATCCAAATCATCATAAGAAAGTGCATTGTTTAAAAACCAGCTTTCAAATGCTGAAGGTGGAAGGTAAATACCTCTCCTTAGCATGGCATGGAAATATTTATTGAACAGTTGATTGTTGGCAGCAGCAGCACTTGCAAAATCAATAACTGGAAAATCACTGAAGTGTATGCTAATCATGGAGCCACAACGATTGATCCGGAATGGTTCGTCCCAGGCGGTAAGCACTTCATTCAAACCTTTATGCAGGTATTCCGTTTTATCATCCAGCTCTTTATAAATGGCAGGATTATTTTTTAATTCTGTCAGCACGGTAAAGCCTGCAATCATTGCAATAGGATTACCGCTTAATGTGCCTGCCTGGTATACGTTGCCAAGCGGAGCAATCTGCTGCATAATTTCTTTTTTTCCGCCAAAAGCACCCACCGGCATACCCCCGCCAATTACTTTTCCATAAGTAACCAAATCTGCTTTGATGTTTAATTTTTCCTGGGCGCCGCCGGCACATAACCTAAAGCCCGTCATAACTTCATCAAAAATAAAAACTATGCCTTCTTCATCACAAAGTTTTCTTAAGCCCTCGTGAAAACCCGGCTCTGGTAACACACAGCCCATATTTCCTGCAACAGGTTCCACAATGAGGGCAGCTATTTGCCCTTTATTTTCGGCTGCCAATTTTTGTACGCTTTCCAGATCGTTATACGCTGCCGTTAGTGTATCATTTGCCACACCGGCGGTAACACCTGGCACGGTTTGAATATTTAAGGAGGCTACACCGCTGCCTGCTTTTACTAAAAAAGAATCTGCATGACCGTGGTAATGGCCTTTAAATTTTATTATTTTATTTCTGCCTGTGTAGCCTCTTGCCAGGCGGATGGCACTCATACAGGCTTCTGTACCGCTGCTTACCATTCGTATTAAATCCACATTCGGTACCATGCTGATGATAAGCTCTGCCATATCAATTTCAAGTTCTGTTGGTGCACCAAATGAAGTGGAACCCAAAGCTTTTTCCTGAATAGCTTTTACTACAGGTTCATAAGCATGGCCTAAAATCATTGGCCCCCATGAGGCGATGTAATCAATATACTTATTTCCATCAGCATCGTAGAGATAGGCGCCTTTAGCACTTTTCATAAACACTGGTGTGCCGCCTACACTTTTAAATGCTCTTACAGGAGAGTTTACACCGCCGGGAATACTGTTCTGTGCCCGGGCAAAGAGTTCTTTACTTTTTGAAGTAGTCATAATAATTAATGCTAAATAACATCCAGCTTTCTTCTTTTCTTTATCAAAATTTATTATAGTTATTTGACTAAAGCCTCCTGCCCTGTTTCCATTGCCACGCCTTTAAGGCGTGGCAATGGAATTAAAAAAACAGGCTTTAGCCAAACTTTACTTTGCAAAAATTAATTCAAACAGATTCCCTGTCCACCCACTCATCAACCTATTAACTTCACTGCATCTTTTGCAAAGTATGTAGCTATCAAATCCGCCCCTGCCCTTTTCATTGAAGTCAATGTTTCTAAAATTGCTTTGTTCTCATCAATCCATCCTTTTGCGGCAGCGGCTTTTATCATGGCATATTCGCCGCTGATATTGTATACACTAACGGGAACGTTCACTGCATTCTTTACTTCTCGAACAATATCCAGGTAAGGCAATCCGGGTTTTACCATTACAATGTCAGCACCTTCATCCACATCTATTAGTGCTTCTTTCACTGCTTCAATGCGGTTGCCGTAATCCATCTGGTACGTTTTTTTATCACCAAAGCCGGGAGCAGAATCCAGTGCATCACGGAAAGGTCCATAAAAACAGGATGCATATTTTGCACTGTAAGCCATGATGCCTGTGCTGGTAAAATTATTTTCTTCAAGGCCTTTTCTTATCGCTCCAATTCTTCCATCCATCATATCGCTTGGTGCCACCATATCTGCGCCAGCTTCTGCATGGCTGATGCTCATCTTTACCAGTGCTTCCACCGTTTCATCATTTACTATTTCTCCGTTTTTTACAATACCATCATGCCCGTAAGATGAATATGGATCAAGCGCCACATCCGTCATTACATACATTTCCGGCACTGCGTCTTTAATAGCTTTAATGCTGCGTTGCATCAGCCCCTCTTTGTTCCATGCTTCTTTTCCGGTGTTATCTTTTAATTCGTCTTTTGATTTTACAAAAAGCAAAACAGATTTTAACCCTATGCTCCAAAGTTCTTTTACTTCCTTCACTGTCAAATCCAGAGAGCGGCGGTAATAGCCGGGCATGGAACTAATTTCAGATTGCTCACTTGTTCCTTCAATAATAAACAATGGAACGATGAAATCATTGTGAGTTAAAATGGTTTCACTCACCATGTCTCTAATGGCTGGAGATGTTCTTAATATTCTGTTTCTTCTTTGTAAATACATAATCGATGTATGATTTATAGATGTATGATGTCTGATTTAAAAAAACCAACTTCAATGAATTATTTCCGCTTATTGGCTTTTGCTGTTTTGTCTGTTGCTGCAAATATTGCTGTTAATTCATTGGCTTCAATAATTAGCCTGTCCACCTCTGCACCGGTTTTAATTTTTGCATCTCTTACCACTTCCAGCCAGTAATGGCTTTCATCGGCTTCTTCTAGTACAATTTCAATTTTATAGATAAAATCTGCATCTGACTTGGCTCTGACAGTTGCCCGGTAATTTGCCCCAACAGAGCCAGCAGACCTGATTAGCTGTTTTGCTGTTTCGAACCCTGCAGCGTTTCTGGGAAAATCGCCACAGAGTTTAATTACATCAACGTGAAACTTTTTTGTCCTGTCCTGAAGTTCTTTTCTAG
>JAYWIB010000335.1:0-2992 GCA_043789265.1 Chitinophagaceae bacterium | reverse complement strand
GAATAAACTGTGCGGTATCAGCGAATCTAAATAGGGTGTTACATTATTTTTGTTACCAAAGAAACGAAGGTAATCGCCGCTCAGGCTTTCCACGCTTACCAGCACTACGTTCCATTTACGCTCCGGTTCATCACCTGTAATTTTTCGCTCCACGCTCAATGGATCTGCTGAAAAAACTGCATTGGGTGCCTGCAGCAGCTTACGAAGCACTGCAATGTTTACAGTGTCATTCCTGGTTATATAAAAGTCATTGTAATTAATTTCATTGTTCCAGAAAGCTGCGCCAAATTCATACATACCGTTTCCGCCCAACTCATTATTATAACGGTTACTGCCAATATTCTTCCAGGTATTTTTTACCACAAAATAACCGAAGAGTGGAAAAAGAAGATACAGTAAAAAAATGCCAGTTCTTTTTTTAAACCGCATGGACGTTTGCATAGAAGCCTCTGCCTTTTTACGTACCGGCAAAAAAAGTATAAACCCTGCCAGCAATAATGCACTTACAGCAACCGGCATATTGTAGCTCTCTATTATATTATTCATTACCTCGTTGGTGTATACAAGGTAGTCCACCGCAATAAAATTGAACCTGCTTTTAAATTCATTCCAAAAGGCAAACTCAGCAATGGCGTTGAATACAATGATGATGATACTGATGATGAAAAAAAAATACAGCACCGGCCTTTGCCATTTCTTTTTAAAAAGACTGTCTTTCATCAGCCAGCAATAGAGGGCAAGCGGCAGTACAAAAAACGAAGCAGCTATACAGTCAAAAAAAAAGCCTGTTATAAAAGACAGTGGTATGGTGCTTTTATTGAAATCAATAAATGACCATATCAATAATCCAACCCTTGTTATAAATGATACTCCTGTAATAAGCATTGCAAGTAACACAACAGGCCCAAAGCGATTATTGAAAATCTTATTTACAGGTGTATTCAACTTTGTCATCAAGGCAAATGTATTTTTTTTGACAGGCATAAAAAAATCGCCTGTGAAAAAGCAGGCGACTGAACATGAAAACGTATTGTTTAAAAACTCATCATCTCTTTAAACTTTACCGCCTGCCGCCTGCTTACTTCTACTTTTTCGCCACCCTGTATTTCCAGCAGCAGGCCGCCATTGAAATAAGGCTCTATCTTTTCAATCATACGCATGTTTACAATATGCTTTCGGTTTGCCCTGAAAAATGTTTTTTCATCAAGCCTTTCTTCCAAAGCATTCAGCGACTTTAAAATGAGCGGCTTGTTGCCGGCAAAAAATACTTTTGCATAATTGCCAACACTTTCAAACAGCCGTACATCTGCCAGTTTTACAAACCAGCATCTCTCGCCATCTTTTACAAAAACCTGATCATGCTCTGTAAGCAATTCCCTGCTTACTGATTGGTGTGCGGCCATTTCTTTTTCTTCTGCCTGCTGCACTTTTTGTATTGCATCCGCCAGCCGGCCGGGTTCTATCGGTTTCATCAGATAGTCAAGTGCATTAACTTCAAACGCCTTTAATGCATATTCATCATAAGCGGTAGTAAAAATTACATGCGGCGCTTTGTCAAGTTCCTGCAGCATATCAAATCCTGTTTTTCCCGGCATTTGTATATCCAGAAAAATAAGATCAGGATTGTGGGCATCTATTTTTTCAATACCCTCGGCAGCATTGGCTGCTTCATCTATTACTTCCACTTCGGGAAATTCAAGCAAGAGTTTTTTCAATTCATTTCTTGCCAGTCTTTCATCATCGATAATAATTGCTTTTTGCATAATGGTTCTTTATTATTATTTAAACAATTTTCAAGGGCATAGTAATTTTTGATTCCACCATTTCGGTATTAAAATTCCGAATGGCAAAGCTTGCCTTACCCTGGTACAGCATATTCAGCCTGTCCTGCGTGCTGCGTACGCCAAAGCCATCTTCATTGATGCTGCCATTTAACTGTCCAGAATTAAGCACTGTTATTTCGTGTTGATTATTTACAAAATCTGAAATAACTTTTATAGTGCCGCCTGTTACTTTTTTACTGATGCCATGCTTAATGGCATTTTCTACCAGAGTCTGCAGCATCATAGGCGGCACGGGTTGGCCGAGTGTACCTGCATCAATATCCATTTCAATATTCAGCCGTTCTTCAAACCGCATCTTTTCCAATGCAAGGTAGTCGGTTACAATATTCAGTTCTCTTTGCAGCGCTACTGTTTCCAGTTTTTCTGCCTGCATGCTGCTTCGTAAAATATTGCTTAGCTCTGTTATAGCAGTTCTAGCTCTTGCAGGATTTTCGTCTACCAGTGCCCGAATACTGTTGAGGGCATTAAAAATAAAATGTGGATTGATATGGGACTTGATGGTTTTAAGTTCCAGCTCTTTTACAAGCGATTGCAGCTTTAATGTTTGCAGCTCCTGCTTGCGGTTACTTTCCACATAATGATAAATATAATAAATAAGATTCCATATAAAGAGAAAGAAAAAATTATTGATAGAGGTACGGGCAATTTCATTAAAGAGTGTAATTTTTGGCGCCAGCTTATCAGATAAATCCAGCACCTTTTCCATGGCTACATCTGCACATGCATAGGCTATAGAAAATACGATGGTGAGTAAAATAAATGCTATTATCTGTTTTTGAATAGGTTTCATCTGCAGCAACTGATACTCTTTTATCACCATCCGCATCAGGTGGGTGAAAAGTATACCCAGCAACACATTCAGCATGATGATAACAAAAAAATACTCAACAGGCCGTACAGAAAGCGTAATATAAAAAAAAGCGAAAATGGCGAAATTACCTCCCCATCCCACAACCTGGCAAACCCAGTATTTAGACATTTTTTTTAGCATAACAAAGCAAATTTACCACCTGTGTACAGCGTAACGTGTATTGAAATTGATTAATGGCTGCATGTTGTTTTAAGAGGTTGGAAAATGTAGTTTGGTTTTGTAAGATAATAAGGATATTGATTATTGTAAAGATAAATTTACACATGCTGAGAAAGCT
>JAYWIB010000334.1:0-2993 GCA_043789265.1 Chitinophagaceae bacterium | reverse complement strand
TTTTCATAGTAAGGAAATTGCAGTTCCTTTTCAATATAAGTATTGCCTTCGCCTTCTGGTATCTTATTTATTCTGTAAGAAAAAGAATTGCCAGCATTGCCGCCTGGCATTTCTATTTCGGAAAGCTTTTCATTTCTTATTTCAAAATAACCATAATCATGGTAATTAAGGCAAACATATTGCCTGTCATTTTTTATATAAAAAGGTAAATTAAAAACAGTTTCATCAGTCTGCACATAAAAAAGCAGTTTTTGGTGATCAACTTTTAGGGTGGAATTATAGCCGGAACGCATAAGTAAAAACCATTTTAAAACGGTGTACCGCTCATAATTTTTTTCTTTGGGAAAAATTTGCTGGCTTGTTTTACGGATGAGCTGATAATAAATCCAGTCATCGAGCAACCGTGCTTTTTTGTATTGAAGAAGGCTGTCGAGCAAGGGATGAAAATTCCATTTTTGAAAGTATGCGCCCTGGGTTATTATTTGCATTTCAGTAAATGAAGCAGAAATATAAGCTGTATCAGGTATGGATGTATCAAAAGAAAGAGAGTCGCCATAAAAATCAACTTGCAGCAATCTTTTTTGCTGTGCCGATGACGTGGCACTTAGTACATAAAGAGCAAAAAGTATTGATGTAAATTTTAGTGACATCACAAGGCTTTTATAAAATTAATCAAAACAGCATACTGGTAATACAGAAAGCTGTAATTAAAATTTTCCACCAAAACCGCACGCAGCCGTTTGACTTAGAATTGAGACTTAATGAAATCGTACTTTAAGCTATAGAGAAGCTGCATTTATTTACAGCATTTATTTTAAAAAAATATAAACTGCTTTCAAAAAAATAATATTGCTGAAATTTGAGGCATAAAAAAAGCATGCACAGGATAACCTATGCATGCTTTCACTTTTTGCTAAAAGACAGTCTTCAGGGCGTGTTATAAACGAACGCTTACATTTTTTCAAACTTAAGCAGACCAATTTGGGTACCGTCATGTTTGTTAACCTGTATAAAATATTTACCTGCGGCAACTTTATTTACATCAAGCTGAAAGTTAGGCGCATTGTTCAAAGTAAATTGTTTTAAAAGAACCGACTTACCGGTTACATCCATCATTTTTACCTGAAATTTGCCATCAAGTAATCCTTGAGAGGCTTTAATTACAACAGGAGCAAAACCAGTGGATGGATTTGGATAAACACCCAGTACAAGCCTGGCTGTTCCGCAAAAGCCATTGGAACTTTTTACTCCACTATACAAAATTCGTCCGCTTGTTTCAATTGCTTTCACTCTCACATAAATTAATTGCACCTGAAATGCTGCTGACAGGTCGAAAGAAGTTTTATAAGAAAGAGTATTTGCCGCACTTACAGTGGAAACTTTTTCAAAGCTCACACCATCTTTAGAAGCTTCTACTTCAAAACGGGCAAGGTTTACTTCTTTATCAGCAGAAAAAGACACATTTAATGAACAACCTTCTTTAGAAATGCCATCAATAGATGCAGTGGTGGCAGGTGCTGCTTTACTGGAAACTGCATAAGGCAGGTAAGACATATTGTTTGCACCGTTCTCATCAGAAAGGATGGCTCTTGTATTGTGGTTGCTTATTAAAAAGTTGGCAGTAATAGTAGAACTGCCAATTTCAGCACCCTTTATTTTAAAAGCAACATTCACCTCCTTAATATTTGCAGGAAGAGCGCTGATAAGATCACCTGTAAGCTGCACCTGTCCGTCATTTACAGCAGAGGACCATTTGAAATAGCTGCTCAACCCTGCTGTAGCCAAATCAAATGAAGGATCAAGCTGTAGCTTTGAACCAAGGCCTATTTTTATCTTACAGCTTCCTGCAGGAATGGCCTGGCCATGGTTGCTGTTCATAACTGGTATCTTCATACTGATTACATCAGCGGCCTGAATAAAATTTTCATTGATTGCAAAACCAGCTTTATCGGCAAGTGTAATTTTTCCCAGTTCAGGGTCAGCTTTTACAGCAGCCCTCTGGGCTGTACTGCTTAAACTCACAGCTATCAAACCGGCAAAAAACGTACCCCTGATAAAGTGGCTATTTTTTATTTTCTGTTTCATAATTATTTATTTGAATAAATTTTAAATAACAGGGAGGCAAGGTTTATACCCCCCTGTTTTGATTGATTTTTTATTGAGCAGCAAATACGATAGAGTTCAGGTTGTTGTTAAGAACAACTTCCCCGTTCGCCTTTCTTAACCTTGCACTCAATGGGAATACAGAGATGTTGGATGTGTTCCTTGTGAGGGTCACCGCAACTCTTACCAGTTGGTTACAAAGTAAAGTACCAGGGTTTGATGCATTCAATGGATCAGTCAGAATGATAGAAACAAATGCAGGATTAGTGTTGTCAATCTTCCACCTTGGGTTATCAAGTGTGTAAGTGGTAGCTCCTACAGTTGTAGAGAAAATAGTTGGATTAAAGTTGATGGTAAAGCCGTCAACTTTTGTAATCCTAAGTGTATCACCTACTGCGGAGTTGCCTGCAATTTCAGCAATGTTGTACACAATAGTTTGTGTTACACCTGGTGCTGAGAAGAAGCTGTTGGTATAGTCAGAACCCAATGTAATATCAGGTGTGCCGCCAACAGGCTGAGTGATAACTCTTGCAGCAGTAGTTGCAGTACAACCGTTGTTGTCTGTAACAGTTACTGTGTAGCTGCCTGCAGTCAATCCTGTAAAAATACCGTTCAGGGCACCTGTAGTGTTAACTGTAGGTCCTGCAATGGTATAAACATAAGGAGCTGTTCCGCCCGAACCTGCAACAGTAATTGTTCCCTCGGCTGCATTAAAGCAATTGTTGTTAGTGCTGCTGATGCTTCCGGTTGGGATAGTCAATGTAGTAGGTTGTGTAATGATTACTGTATTTACAGAAGTACAGCTTGCAAGAGAACCGCTGCTTGGTGCTGTAGCTGTAATGGTGTAAGTACCAGGAGCAAGGCCAGAAAGCGTAAAGTTGTTTACACCA
>JAYWIB010000333.1:0-2994 GCA_043789265.1 Chitinophagaceae bacterium | reverse complement strand
CGAAGCATTTGCAGAAAAATTAAGCAGGCTTGGTGATATATATGTGAATGATGCTTTTGGTACTGCACACCGGGCGCATGCTTCCACGGCAGTGATTGCAAAATATTTTGACGTGGGCAAAAAATTATTCGGTCTGCTGATGGAGGGAGAAGTAGTGAGCGCAGAAAAAGTATTGCATGCTGCCGATAAACCTTTTACTGCTATCATTGGAGGTGCTAAAGTTTCAGATAAAATTTTAATCATAGAAAATTTACTGGAAAGAGCTACCGATATTATCATCGGCGGCGGTATGGCCTATACTTTCATGAAAGCAAGAGGCGGCAAAATCGGTAACTCACTGTGCGAAGATGACCGTCTGCAAACGGCACTGGAAATTTTAGATAAAGCAGTACAGAAAAATGTAAGCATACACCTGCCCGAAGATTCTGTGATAGCAGATAAATTTGATGCCAATGCAAATACGGAAACCCGGCCAAGCGATGCCATCCCGGATGGATGGATGGGGCTTGACATTGGTGCAAAGGCAGCAGGCATTTTTGCTGAAGTTATTCGGCGCTCCAAAACAATATTATGGAATGGCCCCATGGGTGTTTTTGAAATGACTAAATTTCAGGCAGGTACCAAAGCCATTGCTGATGCGGTAGCCGAAGCTACGGCTGGCGGCGCTTTCAGTCTGGTAGGCGGCGGCGATAGTGTGGCAGCAGTAAACCAGTTTGGATACAGCGATAAAGTAAGTTATGTTAGCACCGGAGGTGGCGCCATGCTGGAATATTTTGAAGGAAAAGAATTGCCAGGCATTGCTGCTGTAAAAGCATAACTAAAAATTACTTCAACATTTATTGTAAATATTATTTAGCAGTAAGATTAATAAAACCATCTTAAATAAAGCATTACTTTTAATTATTAAAAAAATAAAAAACAATCAATATGAAAAGTACAGGTACATGGATAATTCTTGCCATCGTGGTTATCGTTGGCTTCTTAGGCTGTAATGGATACAATGGTTTGGTAAAACAGGATGAGTCAGTAAAAAAAGCATGGAACAATGTGCAGACTGAATATCAAAACCGATCCGACTTAGTAGGCAACCTGGTGAACACGGTAAAGGGCGCTGCAAATTTTGAACAAAAAACCCTTACTGATGTGGTGGAAGCAAGAGCCAAAGCTACCAGTGTAAATATCAATGCAGATAATTTAACCCCGGAAAAAATTGCAGAGTATCAGGCAGCACAGGGTCAACTGAGTGGTTCGCTTAGCCGCCTGCTTGCTACGGTAGAAGCCTATCCTACATTAAGGGCAACAGAAAATTTTACCAAACTACAGGGACAGTTAGAAGGTATTGAAAACGGCATAAAAAATTCACGTAAAGTATTCAATGATGAAATAAATACGTACAATACCAAAGTACGATCTTTCCCCATGAATATCCTCGGCGGTTTATTCGGCTTTAAAGCCAAGGAGGGATTTAAGTCAGATGCAGGTGCAGAAAAAGCCCCTGAGGTTAAATTTTAACTGCCTGCAATATGAAGCGTAAAAGCAATGTCGGGTATATAGCAGGTGCCATCATTCTGCTGGCTGTTCTTTTTTTTATTATCACTTATAATGGACTGGTAAAAAAAGAAGAGAACGTAAAACTGCAATGGAATGAAGTGCAGAATGCTTATCAGCGCCGCACAGATTTAATTCCAAACTTGGTAAATGTGGTAAAGGGTCAGGCTGATTTTGAGCAAACCACTTTGCAAAAAATTACTGAAGCCAGGGCTAAGGCAATGTCTGTGAATTATTCAGGAGAAGAATTAACAGCAGAAAAATTGAAAGCACATACCACAGCACAAAATGAATTGGCAAATGCTGCCAACAACCTGATAGTGGTTGTTGAAAAATATCCTACCCTGCAGGGTACGGCAGCATTCCGTGGGTTGCAAACACAACTGGAAGGCACTGAAAGAAGAATAAAAATTGCCCGTAAAGATTTCAATGAAGCAGTGGCAGTATACAACAGTTCTGTACGAGGTTTTCCGGCAAGCATAGCAGCGGGCATATTGGGCTTTAAAGCAAAAGATGGCTTTCTATCAGATGCAGGTGCTGAAAAAATTATTGAAGTAAAATTTTAATCATTCATTACGGTGGGCATATTTTCTATTTTTAAAAAACGCAAAGATTTTTTTTCTGCTGAAGAAAAAGAGCAGTTGGTAGCGGCCATACGTGAAGCTGAAAAACAAACGAGTGGCGAAATAAGGGTGTATGTAGAAAGCAGGAACCGTTTTGTAAATGTACTGGACCGTGCCGCTGAAGTTTTTTTTAAACTGAAAATGCAGGAAACAGATCATCGCAATGCGGTGCTGCTGTACATTGCCATGGATGATAAACAACTGGCGCTTTTTGGTGATGAGGGCATTCACCAACAGGTAGGCGAGGCTTACTGGCAGCAGGAAGTAGCAGCAATGATTGCCAACTTCAGTAATAACAATGTATGTGAAGGCATCATGCAGTGTGTAATACACATTGGGCAAACCCTCAAAGAAAAATTTCCTTACGAAGCCAGCACCGATAAAAATGAGCTGCCCGATGATATCATATTCGGCCAGTGATGAACCTCTAATAATGAAAAAAATTTCCTTCTTTATTTTAATGTTTGCTTTATGGCATTCTGCTGTGCAGGCACAAAACTTTTCGATTGATAAAATTATCAGTTCTCCACCCTCACCCTCACGGCTTGTAAATGATTATGCCGGTATTCTTACTCCTGATCAACTAAATGCGCTGGAGCAGAAGTTAGTGCAGTTTGATAAAACTACTTCTTCGCAAATAGTAGTGGTAACCGTGCCATCGCTGGAAGGTAAGGATGTGGCTGACGCTGCAATAGAACTGGGCAGGAAGTGGGGTGTAGGTGGACAGAAAAATAACAATGGTGTGGTATTGTTGGTATCCATTGGTGATCGCAAGCTTAATATTTCTCCTGGATATGGGCTGGAAAAAGCATTGCCCGACTTA
>JAYWIB010000332.1:0-10684 GCA_043789265.1 Chitinophagaceae bacterium | reverse complement strand
CAGCCAAGGCCGCCTGCACCTATTACCAGCACACGGGCATCTGATAGTTTTTGCTGTGCCGCTATGTCAAATTGTTTTAGTATTAAGCGGCTGTTTCTTTCGTATGATTTTTTGCCTGTCATTTTTATCCGCCCGAAAATGGTGGCAGCAATGCTACAACAGCGTTGCTGCTTAATGAGGTGTTAACCGAAATTATTTTGTTGTTTACCGCTATAGCATAAGAAGTATTTTTTTAACAATGGAAATTGCGCTGAAAGTTTGCTGAGTAAGGTATCTGTATCAGTTATATTTTCTATAGAAATATTTCCGGTGCCGGTAATATCTGTAAGCTGACCAGAAAATAAAACTTGCAAAGGCGTGATTTTTTTACAGGTAGAATTAATGAACTTATGCAAGCACACAGCAAAGGCGGGCATCATTATTCTATGTTAATAAAAATTATAATTAAGCGTATGCAAAAATGGTACATTTGGAAACCTAACTAACAATTACAATATCCTTCCATGCACAAAAACTTACTGTGTGATGCATTGAATAAATACATGCGTTTTACTGATGAAGAAATTACCACACTCCTGAAGGTAATGAAAATACGCACCTTCAAAAAGAAAGAAACCATACTGGCGCTTCAACAGAAAGAACAGTATATAAGCTGTGTGGCCAAAGGCCTTGTAAGAAAATACATTATGTGCGGCAGTAAAAGTATGAGTACTGATTTTGCTGCGGAAGGCGGCATCGTATGTTCCAACTCATCCATAGGCACCCAGTTGCCATCTGAATATGGAGTACAGGCTTTGGAAAATACCACTTTGCTTTCTTTTACACTGGATGCACTTAACTGGCTGTATACACAGTCGCCCGTATATTTTGAGTTTGGAAAAATAATTGTTTCCACCTCACTGCTCCGTTGCGAAGAGCGTGAAATACTCCTGATGAAATATGATGCCCTCCACAGGCTGCAGCATTTTATTGATAAAAAAGGGGAGTTGTTTTTACGTCTGCCGCAGCACTATATTGCATCTTACCTCAACATACAGCCACAAACTTTCAGCAAACTAAAAAAGGAACTGAGCGGGGGTAAAGAAAGATTACAGCCGGTTAATGCAGCATCCGTCCGCAACGATAAATAATACTTATAGTTTTACATCTTTAAACACCGCATGCCATCTATACTAACCACTCAGCGGCTTACCATATAGCCATTGAACACAGGCCACAGCAGCTTTATACTTGAACTGCTCAACACGGCAAGGTGGATAAAATTTATTGGTAACCGCAATGTAGATTCACTGTGTGATGCTGAGGCGTACATCGAAAAAATAATGAACAACCCGGCTGCACAATACTGGGTGGTACAGCTTAAAGACTACCATACCTGCGCAGGCGTCATTACATTTATACAGCGTGATTACCTGGATAATCCTGATATTGGATTTGCATTTTTACCACAGTATAGCGGCAACGGTTATGCTTATGAAGCAGCATCTGCAGTCATTAAACATTATCAAAACAAAACGCCGCAGTCCGTACTCGCCATTACCCTTCCGGCCAACACAAGCTCCATAAAATTACTGGAAAAATTAGGGCTTACCTGGCAAAGAGAATTGGTGGTGGAAGAAGAATTACTGTATGTGTATGAACTGAGCAAGGTGGTGAGTTCCAAATAATTTTTTTGTCTCAAACAAATTAAAATATCCGCAGTGTTTTAATGGGCGTTAAATAAACCATTTCAATACGACTCACTTTCATTCGGAAAATCTTTTTCTTTTACATCATCAATGTATTTTTTGATGGCAGCCGTAATCTGTTCATCCAGATTTAAATAGCGGCGCAAAAAGCGGGGTTTAAATTCTGTGTTTATGCCAAGCATGTCATGCATCACCAGTACCTGTCCATCGCAATGTGCGCCGGCGCCAATACCAATGGTTGGTATAGTAAGGCTTTCACTTACTTCTTTTGCAAGCAGCGCCGGAATTTTTTCCAGCACTATGGCAAAGCAGCCTGCATCCTGCAGCAGCAGTGCATCTTTACGCAGTTTATCTGCTTCGCCTTCTTCGGTGGCCCGTACCACATAGGTGCCAAATTTATTAATGGACTGGGGTGTAAGACCCAGGTGCCCCATTACCGGAATACCTGCACTTACAATTTTTATTACAGAGTCCAGCACTTCTTCTCCGCCCTCCAGCTTCACAGTATGGCCGCCGCTTTCTTTCATAATGCGGATGGCAGATGCCAGCGCTATTTCCGAATTGGATTGATAATAACCAAAAGGAATATCCACCACTATCAGCGACCGCTCCCTTGCCCTTACCACACTTTGTGCATGGTATATCATTTGGTCTAGCGTTATGGGCAGGGTAGTGGTATGGCCTGCCATTACATTGCTGGCGCTGTCGCCTACCAATATAATATCAATGCCGGCGGAGTCAAATATTTTGGCAAAAGAAAAATCATATGCAGTTATCATGGAGATTTTTTCTCCGGCTGCTTTCATTTTCTGAATGGTGTTGGTGGTTACTTTTTTAAACTCTTTATCGGGGGCCATTGCAAATGTTTTTGTGTTGGTGATAAAAGGAGTAATTGGCCCTGCATTAGAATAAAACAATACCCGGCGTGTATAGCCGCTGTAAATGTAGAAAAGATTTTGAATGATGAAGAATATTGGATAAAAATTTTATGAGGTGCATTGTTTGGCCGCCCCGCTGGAATGATATTGCCAATTTACACAAAGGAAAATACAGGAGCAAATTATTACCACATCATTTTTACAGGTATATTTATAACAAAACACTGCTTATGTCTATGCCAGCGAATGTATCTGCAAAGTCTCCTTCACTCAGCCGTGTGCTGGGCTTAACTACTGCTATACTGCTGGTGTCAGGTATGATGATTGGCTCAGGTGTATTTAAAAAAATAGTGCCGATGGCGCAGAGCGGATTGTCGCAGGGCGGTATTTTACTTGCCTGGACCATTGCAGGAATTATTACCATGCTGGGTGCTTTTACTATGGCAGGTTTATCTTCACTCACAGAAGAATCTGGCGGCATGTACGAATACCTGCGGCTGGCCTTTGGTAATTTTTTTTCCTTTCTTTTTGGCTGGACAGATTTTGCTGTAATCGGCAGTGCCTCCATTGCTGCGGTGGCTTTTATTTTTGCACAAACCATCAATACATTTATTGCGCTGCCTAATCCGCTGCAAGCCTGGGAGCATATTGCCATAGCAAATATTATTTTTCCTTTTGCTGATTCAGGCATCAAGCTGGTGGCCATTGCAGCCATCATGCTGCTTACCTGGGTCAATTGCCGCGGTGTGCAAAATGGCGGAATGATAAACAACATCATTACCTCTGCAAAAATCGGCGGCATTATTATATTGATAGTATTTGGATTGCTATACACAGCACCGGTGGCGGATATGCCGGTGACAACACCTGCGCCGGAAAAATTAAATAGTTCACTTTTTTTAAGCGCCATCTTTGGCGCCATGCTAAATGCCTTTTGGGCTTATGACGGATGGGCAAATATTTCTTTTATATCAGGTGAAATAAAAAATCCACGAAAAAATATTCCGCTGGCAATTATTACAGGCGTAAGCATCGCCATGACGGTATACCTGCTGATAAATTTTGTATACATGCATGTACTGCCGCTGCAGCAACTGGCGGCTGTAGACAGAAATACAATCGGCGCTGCAGTTGTGGCGGAAAAACTGCTTGGTCATTCCGGCCAAACTGTAATAGTAGCACTCATCATGGTGAGTGTGTTTGGTACACTCAACGGATTAATCATGTCTCACTCAAGGGTATATTTCAGAATGGCGCAGGAAAAATATTTTTTTACAAATGCTGCATCGGTACATCCGAAATATAAAACGCCGCATATTTCATTGCTATATACAATGGCTTGGAGCTGCGTACTTGTAATATCCGGCACCTTTGATATGCTTACAGACATGGTAATATTTACGGCCTTTTTATTTTTTGGCCTGATGGCCGTGGCATTAATAAAACTCAAGCGAAACGGCACTATCACTGCAAAGGTTACAGGCTATCCCTTGGTACCTGTTGTATTTATTTTGTTTACTGCAGCCCTGCTTGTAAACACATTTATATCCGCCCCCGGCCAAACTATCATTGGCATACTGCTTACATTGAGCGGTGTACTTTTCTATTATTATTTTAAACAAAAAGGTAGTAAGGAAGATTGATTTTTTTAGAAGATTATTCAGTCAATGCTGTCCTGAGTTTGCAACTCAGGACTTGTATGTTTGTTTTTATCCTGAGTTATAAACTCAGGATAGCATTTTGTATATTCAAACAATACAAATTATATTTAAGAAAAAAAACAATGGGACAAGGTGGCTGGAAAATACGGGATAAAGAAGGTATTCATTTTGTAACATTCCTCCTTTCGGAGCAAGTCTCCTCATTTCTTCAACTCTTCCCAGGCGATGTGTCCACGCAGGACAATGAGAGTGGCCGTGGCACTCGCCGCACTATGGAAACTCACTAACTTTACTCCATGCCCATCAACAGAATAAAATTTTATTTGTGTCGTGAACAGGTTCTTTATCCTGCTGTAACTATAAACACCTGTATAATTTTGATTTAGATGATAATACATTATTCTGATTCGTTTTTATAGTGCGGCGAGTGCTGCTTGCCAACCCACAAAGTCAATGCAGACACATCGCCTGGGAATTCCGGGAAACCAAGATTTGCTCCGGAATGAGGCAGTTCACTTCTTTATTGATTTTGTATATTTGTTTCATGACCTTGGATAGTACCAAAATAGAATCTATTAGAAATTACTTCAAGACACGCCCTGTTTTGAAAGCATATTTGTTTGGCTCATATGTTAGAGGAGTAGCAGAAAATAAGAGCGATATAGATATTTTAGTTGATTTAGATTACAGTCAAAAAATAGGATTACAGTTTATTCAAATGAAACTTGATCTCGAAAAGCTATTGAATAATGAAGTCGATTTAGTTTCTTCGAATGGTATCTCTAAATATATTAAACCACTTGTTGATATAGAAAAGCGTTTAATATATGAAAAGTGTATCTAAACCTTCTGCCGCATAACACTTTCAATTCATTTTATTTTATTCCTTAATTTTTTTCTAATAAGCCATCCATTTTTAAGAGAACGTCTTTTATCTCAAAAGGCTTGGCAATAAAATCATTTGCGCCGGCAGCGAGGCATTTTTGTTTTGCATCGGGGTGTGCAGACATCATTATCAACGGAATTTGCGCTACGGCCGGATTGCTTTTTAAACCTTCGCAAATATCTACCCCGTTTCGTCCGCTCAGCAGCATGTCCATAAACACTAAGTCGTACTGCTGCTCTGTAATGTTTTCTTCAATATTATCTGCACTGATAAATACAGTTACATCATAGCCTTTAAACTTCAGCATTATTTTCATCATCATCCCAATATCCGGGTTATCATCAAGAATGAGGATTTTTTGTTTTTCCATTTTAGATATTTTCAATTTGAAGCATTTAGTGTAAAAATAAATTCTGACCCCTTATCCTTTTCACTGTTGATGGATATGGTGCCCTTGTGTTTTTGAATAATTGAACTGGCTAAAAATAAACCAATACCAAAGCCGGGAAAGGTCTGTTCGTTTTTGCCACCTACCCGGTAAAAACGTTCAAATATTTTCTCCTGCTCCTCTTTGCTTATGCCAATGCCAAAATCTTTTACACTTACACTTACTTTATCGTTGCCGGTTTTGTAAATGCGTATTTCAATCCTGTTGCTGGCGGGGCTGTATTTAATGGCATTGTTAATAAAATTAATAAGCACCTGCCCTATCCTGTCCCTGTCGGCGTACAACGATGCAGTAAAGTCATGATACAATTCAATGTTGTATTTAGGCTGCGATACCAATATATCGCCTGCTATTTCATCAATTAAATTATTAAGGCTGAACAATTCTATTTTAAGCTCAAGGCTGCCTGTTTCTATCCTGCTTAAATCCAGCATTTCTGAGATAAGCCTGGTCAACTTTAATACCTGCTTATCCATCCTTACCAGCGAAGGTTTTATCTGTTCAGGCGGTACTATTTCTTCTGTATCATCCAGCATCATCAAAAGTGTTTGCACATATCCTTTAATGGAGGTAACGGGTGTTTTTAATTCATGACTTACCATTTTCACAAAATCATCTTTGCGTTGTTCCTCTTCTTTTATCTGTTGCATTTCCGTATTTGTACCGATCCATATTTTACTGATGCCGTATTCATCTTTTTGCAGCAGGCCACGGCTAAGATGCCATTTATATTTACCCTCTGTATTACGAAACCGGTGTTCCATTTCAAAATTTTCTCCCGTAATTATTGATTGCTGCCACCGTGATTTAGTTTCCTCCCAATCCTCAGGATGAATTACTTTTTTCCAACCCCAATCTTTTAACTCGTCAAAACCAAGGCCGGAGTAATCAAACCAGCATTTATTGAAATAATCATAATTGCCTTCCATATCAGCTGTCCAAACTTTTTGCGGCATCAGATCAGACATGGTACGAAAATGGGATTCGCTTTCTTTGATTTTTTTAAAAGCAAGCACCTGCCCCGTTACATCCACTGCCATGTTCATAATACCATATATTTCGCCTGCAGCATTGCGAATTGGCTTGTATGTATAATCAAAATAGTAAGTGCCTAAAACACCGTTTACTTCTAATTGTGCAACTTCATTTTTTGCCTCGTATATTTTACCTGTTGTAAATACATCATCTAATAGTTGAAGAAAGGGTTGCCCTACTAATTCGGGAACGGCATCTGCCAATGGCTGCCCAATTACATTTTTTTCTTTACCCCAATAAGTTAACATTTTATCATTGGCTAATTCTATCCTCATTTCTCTTCCGGTAAAGAAGCAAGTTGCTACAGGTGCATCTTCTATAAGCGTACGGAACTTTGTTTCACTTTCTTCAATCTTTTTTCTTAAAACAACCTGCTCCGTAATTTCATGTGCCAAAGCCATCACTCCGGAAATTGTACCATCCGCATCTCTTAATGGTTCATACACAAATTTTACAAAAACATTTTCAAGCTTTCCGTTGCGCTTTAAATTAATGGGAAGTTCATCCGTTACAAATCGTTCGCCTGTTTTATAAACATTATCCAGCAATTGTTTAAACCCCTGTTCCATCAGTTCGGGCAATACCTCAAAGGCAGGTTTATTTAATGCCTGTTCCAATGTTCTGTCCCACATTTCATACATCCCTTTATTAATAACTTCTATCACATAATCTTTGCCACGCAATACGCATATTGCAACTGGTGCCTCCACTACAAGGGTTTGAAACCTGCCTAAAAGTTCTTTTTCTTTAAGTTCATTTAGTTTTTGTTCTGTAATATCCCTGGATACAGAAAGTATTCGGGGATGATTTTTATCAGTTCCTTCTCCCTCCACGGGCAATACAATTATATCCCACCATTTAGGGGTGCCTTTTGCCGTAGGGCTAAAAAGCTGCAACTGAATTTTTTCGCCGCTTTTGGCTGATGCTACTGCATCTTTTATTATTTGTCGGTTATCAGGTTCCCACATATCCCACCAAAAAGTATTTTCTACCTGTTTAAAATCATCAATCTCCAAAAGGCACATACCATTGTTGTTCATAAACTCAAGCCTGCCTTCTGCATCAAGCATTTTAATACAATCGGGACTGCTTTCTAATATGGTGCGGTTGAATGCTTCGCTTACTTGAATTTTTTTGTAGGCTTCTAATTGGTCTGTAATGTCGGTATTGGTTCCTATCCATCTTAATACTTTCCCTTCGTTATTAAGCATAGGCTCTACTCTTGTAAGAAAAGTACGAAACGTACCATCTGCACCTAGTAAGGGAAATGTCATTTCAAACGATGCTCCATTATTAATTGATTGTTGCCATCGTTCCAAAACAAAAGGTAATTGTTCGGGGTCATGCACCGATTTCCATCCCCAGCCTTCCATTTCTGCAGGTGTTTTGCCTATATATTCATACCAGCGGTTGTTGTACCAGTAAATCCATCCATCGGCATTGGCCATCCAGGCAAGGTTCGGTATATTATTTGCCAATGCACTAAATTTTGCTTCGCTTTCTTCAATTTTTTTCCGTGCAAGCACCTGCTCGGTAACTTCGGTGACTACTACAATTATTCCGTTAGTTGTTCCGTCATCTCCAAATACAGGTTCGTATACAAAATTGAAAAAGCCCCTATCATTTTTACCAAACCTGTTAATGTTGTTTTCTAATTCATTTCCAAAATACGGTACACCAGTTTTTAAAACTCCCAGCAGCAAAGGTTCTACAATTGCTCTTGTTTCGGGTAGGGAGTCAAATACGGGTTTGCCTACTAATTCATTTTCGGTTTTGTCCACTAAGTTTAAAAAATGTTTGTTGGCAACTTCCACAACGAAATCGCTGCCTTTAAAAATGCAAATGGCCACGGGTGCCTGCATTACCAAAGACCTAAACTGTTCTTCGCTAGCTTTTATTTTTAAATTAAATTCAGCCTGCGGTGTTACTTCGGTAGCAATAGTTGCCACGCCTTCTATTTCGCCTTTTGCATTGTGCTGCGCCTGGTAAATAAAATTATAATAAACTAATTCCTTAGTACCATTACGCAAAAGGGTAACTGGTACTTCGTAAGCCTTCACTGGTTCACCTGTTTTATATACACCTAATAAAAGTTTATCAAAACCCTGCTCCACGCTTTCGGGTACCGCCTTAAATACCGATTGCCCAATTATATTTCCCTTGCCCCAGCTTTCTAACATGGCATCATTGGCAATTTCAATAATCATATCCTCACCTTTTAAAATACTTATGAGTGATGGAGATGAACGAACAAGTTCATGAAAGCGGTGTTCGCTTTCTTTAATTCTATTCTGTGCTAATGTTCTTTCAGTTACATCTTCAATAGAAAGCAGGATTAATTTTTCTTCTTTTTTTTCTCTTGTTAATTCCAGACCACTTAATAAAATTATCCGTTCGCCAATAGAGGTGAAATTGTGCCTTACTTCAAAATTGCTGATCTGTTTTTTTTGTGGCAAAATTTCTTCCAGCAGGATCCGCAGCTCAGGGATATTCCATTGCCTGTTGCCCAGGTCATAAATCAATACCCCTTCTGTTTCCTTTTCATTTACATTAAATGTTTTATAAAAAGCCTTGTTGGCCGTTTTTACCCGCAGGTGTTTATCCAGCACCAGCAAAGGTTGATATAAGGTGGCTACTATACTTTCGGAATAATTTCTTGCATCGGTTACCTGCTCGTTAAGGCCCACTAATTCATGGTTTAAAACGGTCAATTCTTCGTTGGTACTTTGCAATTCCTCTTTGCTGGTTTCTAACTCTTCGTTCAGGCTTTGCAATTCTTCGCTGCCGCTCAGCAGTTCCTCATTGGCACTTTGCAGTTCTTCGTTGCTGGCTTCCTGGTCTTCGGTAATGCTCCGCATATCTTCACGGGCTTGCGCCAGTTCCTGCTCCAGCAGTTTTATCTGTATATCTTTTTCATCTTTTTTTGTTTTAGTTGAAACTTTTTTTGTGGTTACTAATCCGTCTGTGTCCGTTACATTATTATCGTGAAAGAGTACCAGGCAATAAGGCTCCAGCGTATTGGGCAGTGGCATTGCTTCAATAGAAATATTGCGCAGGCTGCCATTTACACTCAGTGGTATATTTTCTTTTATAACTGGTATCTTTTCAGCTTTTGCTTTGTGCAAAATATTGCGCAGCTCAAAACCCAAGCCATTTTTTGCCATCATTAATAAATTATGACTGGGTTTGCCGGGCGCCTGTTCTAAATAGTTTGCCGTGTTACCTCTAAAATGCACAATGTCCATGGCTTCGTTTACTACTACACCCGCCGGGGTGTATTTAGTAAGCAAAATATCATCAGCCGTTTTTTGAAAGTCGGTGCGTCCCGACCGGTCGGGATCGGTTTTGAAGCTGTCAGGAGGATGATTGAAAATTTGTTCACTTCGCTGGCTGGCTACCTGCATAAATCTGCCGGGTACATTTTTACGGGTGTATAGTTTATCGGCTTTTTCCACGGCAGCAAACAGATCGGGTACACCCCCGGTAGTTTCTGATTTGCCAAGCAATAAAAAACCCTTCGGGTTTAGTGCATAATGAAAAGTAGTTAATGCTTTTTTTTGCAGATAAGGCTCCATATAAATAAGCACATTGCGGCAGCTTATGCAATCCATCTTACCAAAGGGAGGGTCTTTTAAAAAATTGTGGTGGGCAAACACACACATATTCCTGATGCTTTTATTTACCTGGTACCCGCCATTATTTTTTGTAAAATATTCCTTCAGCCGCTCCGGGGATACAGCATCCAGTTCACTTTTTTCATAGATGCCGGTACGGGCTTTTGTAATGGCCGGTTCGCTCAGGTCCGTACCAAAAATTTGTATTCTTTCATGATGGTCGCCTAAAAATTCTTTAAAGCACACAGCAAAAGAGTACACTTCCTGGCCAGTGCTGCAGCCCGCCACCCATACTCGTGTAATTTCGCCAGGAACTTTATTTTTTAAAATTGCCGGGAAAACATTATTGCATAAATCCTGAAAAACTTTTTTATCTCTAAAAAAAGAAGTTACCGGTATCAGCATATCCTGATACAACAAATCCTGCTCCTGGTTATTACCTCTTAAAAATTTAAGATAGTCGCCTGGTTCTTC
>JAYWIB010000331.1:0-2997 GCA_043789265.1 Chitinophagaceae bacterium | reverse complement strand
GCACTCAGCAAATCTGTAAGTGAAAAGTTAAATTTATAGTCAATCGAATTTGCAGCATTCAGTTCGCCGAGCTTTTTAAATTCAACTCCGTTTTTGCTAAATTCAATTTCATATTTCTTCAGGTTGATTTCATTTTCTGCTGAAAAAGCCACATTGACATCGCATCCGGATTTTACAGCCGATATTTTTGTGAAAGTAACAGGCACTGTTTTAATAATTCTGTAAGCCAGAAATGTGCTGTTGTTTGATGGATTGGCATCTGATAGAATAACAGATGTGTTGTGATTGGTGATTAAAAAATTATTAGTTACAGTAGATGTGCCTTCTTCATTGCCTTCTACATTTAACCGTATAACTGCAGAATAATTTTTAGGCAGGGGAGCTTTTAGATCACCTGTGAGCTGCACCTGGCCGCCAATAGTTTCTGCACTCCAGTTGAAATATTCATTAGAGTTTACAGAATTTACATCAAATAAGGGATCAATTACAATGTGTGAACCCAGGCCAATTTTTATTTTACAGGATCCTGAAGGAAGATTATTTACAATGTCTAAATTATAAATAGGAACATCCAGCTTAACAATGCTGCCAAGCGGAATGGCTTGCGGGTCAATTTCAGCGGAAGATAAATCTGTAACATTCATTTGGCTCAAAGCCGGATCCGCTACTGTGGCAACGGCCTGACTAAAACTTTTAACGAATAAAAAACTAAATAAGCATGTAAATAAATATTTCATAAAAACAGTTTTATTGTAACATTAAATGATAAAGTATCCGGTACTATGGTACTGGATTTTTTTGAATTAAAAGATAATTCAGCGGGATTGGACTTGTAGCCTTTTATTTGGTATAGTATTGAGAGGCAGTTGACAAAAGTAAAAATTGAGGGCTTATTTAATGTTAACACAATGTTGCCATTTCATTAACCTTTACATTAATTTTTTTATAATGTTCTATTTTGAACATAGGAAGTGATGTCATTAATTTTTTACTAATCTTAAAAAAAAATTTTTGTTGGTGATGATTAAAATGGACAAAAGGATTAAAAAAATTGATAACTATTTAGTGACGATTTGGTAACATGCACACAAAAAATGCTGCCTTAAATTTGAAGATTGCTTTAAATAATACCAAATATTTAAAGACTCCTTCCCTTTTAAACATAATATTCAGCAATGTCTTCACGTATACTCAAAATACTTGAACAGGAAAGGACGCAACTCCTTATCATGCTCAAACTTATTGATGAAACCATCGTGTCTTATCAAAATGGAGGTATGTATTTAAATGAAAAAGAACATACCGAGCCTGACACATTATCTCCTGCCCAACTTCTTCAGGAAAAATTAAATCTGCTGCAGCGATACGAAGCCTATAGTGCGAAACACAACACCAGGAGTAAGGTTCTTTATATTATAAAAACAGAAAACAGGTTTTTGCACGTGAGAGAAATAGCTAAGATTGCCTGGCAACTCGAAAACGGTAAGCCGCTTGATACTTATATCCGAAACATTTCACCCGCTTTGTGTATGCTGAAAAAAGCATCAGGTTCAAATGTCATCAGTGTTGAAGTAGGCCAATCGCATTTTAATACTTTTTGGGGATGCAAGGAATGGCTTAGCGAAAATGGACTGGTAAAACCACAGTTTATGTACAGCGAAGCTGAATTGTCTGTTAACCGAAAACAAATTGTTCAATTTATACCCGTTCAAAATACGTCTGCCAATGATGCTGTAATCGGCATTCACACCTCTTCAGCTTTTAGTACACAGGTATAAATTTTTTTAAAAATCCTGCTCAACATTTCCCGTCAACAAGTGAATTTAATTTTTTAAAAAAGTTGTTAATCTGTTTCCATTCATGTTGATTTTTCAAAGTCAATTTGTAAAGATGTATAACTGAGGTATGCATGTGTGTTTATAAAATATGGTGCAGATGTTGCATTATCATAAATGGACTACAAGGCATTCATTGAAAAATATTTATAGTAATGAAAGAATCGTACACATTTGTTGCCATTTCGGGCAGCCTGCGCAAAGGATCATACAATACGATGGCGCTGAAAGCTGCACAGCAGCTTGCTCCTGGCAATATTTTTATTGAACAGTTGTCCATTGCTGAAATACCTATGTACAATGCAGATTTGCATGTAAAAGAATTTCCTGAACCAGTTAATAAATTGGCGGATGCTGTTAAAGATGCGGATGCTGTTATCATCGTAACTCCGGAATACAATTATTCTATACCTGGTGTTTTAAAAAATACAATTGACTTTTTGTCCAAACATCCGGCGAAGCCCTTTAATATGAAAGCGGTTGGCATAATGAGTGCAAGCCCCGGACTGCTGGGTGGGGTAAGGGCGCAATATCACCTGCGGCAAATATTGGTGGCAGTAAATGCTATGTGTATAAATATACCCGAAGTGATGATTTCACAAGCCAATAGTAAATTTGATGAACAGGGAAACTTAACTGATGATAAAATAAAAGAGTTTATTCAAAGATTTATTCAGGCACTGGCGGCTTTCAGTTATACGCTGGAGGAGCCCGCTGAAATGATAAAATAAGTTGTTCACAAATTAAACCTTCAAAAATAAATTATGAAAATATTGATGGTCTTAACTTCCCACAGTGAATTGGGAAACAGCGGAAAAAAAACTGGTTTTTGGGTGGAAGAATTTGCAGCGCCTTATTACACGTTGAAAGATGCTGGAGCTGAAATCGTAATCGCTTCTCCCAAAGGTGGTCAGCCACCTATAGATCCCACGAGTAAAGAACCTGCCAATCAAACGGAGTACACCAAAAGATTTGACAGCGATACAGCATTACAGCAATTGCTGGCTGACACCAGCAAATTATCTGATGTATCTGCAGATGATTTTGATGGAGTATTCTATCCAGGCGGTCATGGCCCTTTGTGGGATTTAACCAATGATAAAAGTTCAATTCAACTGATTCAAAATTTTTGGGATGGTAAAAAGCCGGTGGCTGCTGTGTG
>JAYWIB010000330.1:0-2997 GCA_043789265.1 Chitinophagaceae bacterium | reverse complement strand
AAGGCGGTGTTAATAATTTATTACATCTGGCAGATTCGCTGGGTTTTGCACCCAATGCCAATGCAGAATGGGGAAGCAACCGTAGCCAGCCGCCTTATCTTTCCATGATGGTAAAAGAGTTGTATCCCTACCTGCAAAACAAAAACTGGCTAAAAAATGCGTATCGTATTTTATTAAAAGAATACCAGTTTTGGACGGATACCAGCATTTATGCTATTGAAAACCACAACACATCCATTGCCGGGCTGCAGCGGTATTTTCACCATGCCACTAAAAATCAGTTGCTGGAACTGTACCACCCGGAGCTCACCAGCCGCTTCGCTTTCAGCACTACGGCAGATACTGCTGACATGTTAGCCATCGCTTCTAATTATGCTGCAGAAGCCGAAACAGGAATGGATTTTACAACCAGGTTTGAACACCGCTGCCCTGATTTTGCAGCTGTGGATTTAAACTGCAACCTGTACCTGTACGAAACAAATTTTGAATGGATGGAAAAAGAGCTTGGCATTGAGGGCGGCTATGCATGGGCACAAAAGCCAGCAGTAAGAAAAGCACTTATAAATAAATATTGCTGGAATGAAAAAAGAGGCATCTACCTCGATTATGATTTTGTAAATAAACGACACAGCAACATTGCGGCTGCCACTATGCTTTCTCCTTTGTATGCAGGCATTGCATCTGCACAGCAGTCAAAACGAACCGTGGCAAACCTGAAGATGCTGGAATGCGGTTGGGGCATTACTTCTACCCAGGCAGCTAATGAAAAATTTTCTTTTCAATGGGATCACTATTCTGTGTGGGCGCCATTTCAGTCATTATCTATTATAGCATTGAATAATTATGGATTTAAAAAAGAGGCTAAAAGAATTGCTTCAAAATACCTGAATTTGGTGGCTGCCAATTTTGAAAAACCAACACCGGCTTTCTTTATTAAAAACGAAAATGGGGTGGAAACAAAAGTAATACGGCAGTATGGAAAAACTTATGAAAAATATACAAGAGACGGAAAAATAAACGACAGGGAATACAATGCCTCCGTGCTGGCGGGCTGGAGTGCAGGTGCATTTGCATATGCGTACTTTATTGTTTCGCAACATTGATGTGATCAATAATATGGATTCAACTGATGACAAGTATGTTTGGCATAGGAGCTGGAGCGAATTTTTTTTTGCGATAATATAAATTCTACATACTATCTAAAAAAACAGGACACTGCGGCAGTGCAATTAAGTAATTGCTTCAGTTTATCAGTAGTAATAACAACACAAAAAATAAAAATGTATATCAGAACAATCAGCCAAACACTTCAAATTGCTTTAGTGTATGTTGCTTTGGTATTTTGTTCCTGCCGGGCAAAAAAAGATCTTGCAGTTGCTTACTATGGAAAATTTTATAGTATCCCCGCCAACCACATTTCGCCAAAAGGCTGGCTAAAGCAATACTTAATCAATCAGCGGGATGGATTAACCGGCCATCTGGAAAATGCTGGATATCCATTTAATACCGCAGGCTGGGCAGCAGACAGCATCACTAACAACAGCAGCATAGAAAAGTGGTGGCCTTATGAGCAAAACGCTTACTGGGTGGATGGTATGGAGCGTTGCGGCTTGTTGCTGAACGATACTTTTTTATTAAATAAAGCCCGTAAAAGTATTTACTATGTATTGGCACATCCTGATAGTACCGGCTTTTTGGGGCCACAATTTATTAAACCTAATTACGAAAGAGACAGGTGGGTGTACGCCATCTTCTTCAGGGCATGGATGGCAGAGTATGAAGCAACAAAAAATCCAAAGATTTTAGAAGCCATAAAAAAACATTACCTCGGCGATAGGTTTGCACATACTGGTATCCGTGAGTCAGTAAATGCAGAAGTAGTGCTGTGGGCGTACGCTCAATCAAAAGATACAACCTTGCTGAATTTTGCAAAAGAAATTTATAACAATGCCAATAAATTGAACAGGGATTCTAAAACATCCGACATTGGTTTTTTAAAAGATACTGTTGCTACCGGTGAGCATGGCGTTACGTATTTAGAGAAATCAAAAATTGGCGCCATACTTTATTTATACACTGGTGATACCAATTATCTTGCCCCCAGTATTGCAGCTTTTAAAAAGATAGATAAGTACCACATGCTGGTAAGCGGCGTCAATGTATCATCCGAACATATAGAGCCGGTAACTACACAGGAAACGCATGAAATTTGTGATATTTCTGATTACACCTGGAACATTGCTTACTTGCTGCAAGCCACTGGCAGCGTGGCTTATGCCGATAAGATAGAACGGGCTGCCTTTAATGCAGCGCCAGGTTCCGTTACAAAAGATTTTAAAGCACTGCAATATTTTAGTGCCCCTAACCAGGTAATAGCCGCCAAAGGAAGTTACATAAAGGGAGGTGGAAACCAAATGCGCTATGCACCCAATCCCGGCACCGAATGCTGCCCCGGCAATGTAAACCGCATGATGCCCAATTTTGCCATTAATAGCTGGATGACGGATGGCAGTGGCGGTATTGTAGCAGCTATGTATGCACCATCTTCTGTTACTTTTCTGGCAGGCGAATACAAAAGAAATGTAACCATTGATGAAGAAACCAACTATCCATTTAGCGACAGTATAAAATTTACCATGCACATCAAAGAGCAAACTGGTTTTAATTTTTACATCCGCATACCCAATTGGTGCAGCAACGCAACAGTGCTGATGAATGGTGTGGCGGTGAAACAAAAATTAATACAAGGAAATTATATTCCACTCTTTGCACAATACAAAGAAGGCGATGTGGTAATGGTTATTTTACCATCAAAATTTAACCTTACACCACAGGTAGAAAATGGTATTACTGTAGAAAGAGGCCCGTTAATTTATGCCTTGAAAATTGCTGAAGAATGGAAGATAGACAGCAAAGACGACCGCTCCACCACTGATTTTCCAGCGTATGAATTATTTGCAAAAAGCCCCTGGAATTATGCCTTGTGTTTAACGCCGG
>JAYWIB010000329.1:0-3010 GCA_043789265.1 Chitinophagaceae bacterium | reverse complement strand
TGAGTATGGATACTTATTACATTACACCCAATAAATGCACAGAGTGCCAGGGCTTTCACGAAGAGCCGCAGTGTGCCGCAGTATGCCCGGTAGATTGCTGCGTACCCGACGAAATGTACAAGGAAACAGTGGATGAGCTGCTGGCAAAAAAAGAAAAACTGCATATTTAATTTGCAGGTAAATTTTTATAAGGCCTTCGGGCTTAACACAGGCAGGTGATATTTCCTGCATCATGGCGAGGGTATTGCAAAATACTTTCGCCTTTTTTGTATCATTGTGCCTTACAGCTTATATCTTTTTATGAAGAAGTATGTATTGTTTGTTTTAATGACTGTACTTTTTTTTTCCTGTTCGCTAAAAAAGAAAAAGAAAAAGGAAAACACGGTGGCGGCAAAAATGGAGATAATGGAAGTGGACAGGGCCTTCTCCAAATTGAGCGAACAAAAAGGATTAAAGACAGCATTTGTAGAATACATCGACAGCAATGGCGTGTTGCTGAGGCCCAATTCGGTGCCGCTTACAGAAGGCTATGCAATGGATATTATAAGCCGCAGCAGCGATACAGGATTTACCATGACCTGGGCTCCAAAAAATGGAGCCGTAGCAGCATCTTCTGATTTGGCATATACGTATGGTGTGTATTCTTATAAACAAAATAACAGTGATTCGGTGGTATATGGCACCTATGTAACCATCTGGAAAAAACAACCTGATGGTAAATGGAAATTTGTATTGCAATCAGGCAATGAGGGAGTTGAATAAATTGCTTTTATAGAATGCTTTATTGCTAAGGCTGTGTTAACCTGGGCATGCTGACCCTGCAATCAAATTCAACTTTAAACAATTTTCGTTTCTTTGCTTAAATAACAATTGAGTTGTACACATGAAAAAAACAATTGCCCTGGTAACGGGCGGATACTCCGGCGAATCAGTGATATCTTACAAGACTGCCGATACTATTCAAAAAAATATTGATGCAGGTAAATGGGATCATTATGTGATTGACATTACACCTGCGGGATGGTTTTATACAAATGATGCAGGAGAAAAAATTGACGTAGATAAAAATGATTTTTCTATTACTGTAAATGGCAATAAAATAAAGTTTGATGCTGCATTGATTGCACTGCATGGCACACCGGGAGAAGACGGCAAGCTGCAGGGTTATTTTGACTGCCTGAATATTCCTTACACTTCCTGCGATGCAGCCACCTCTGCATTAACATTTAATAAGCGGTATACCGTAGCTGTTGCAGCCTTTGCAGGATTGAAGGTGGCAAAGTCGCTGCATCTTTTTAACAGCAATACCTTAAGTGCGGATGAAATTTTAAAAGAATTAAAACTGCCTGTTTTTGTAAAGCCAAACAATGGCGGCAGCAGCATAGGTATGAGCAAAGTAAATCAGGCATCAGACTTAGAACCGGCACTTAGCAAGGCTTTTAAAGAAGATACACAGGTGCTGGTAGAAGAATTTATAAAAGGCCGTGAGTTTACGATTGGCGTATTTAAGAGCAGGGGCGAAATTATTACGCTGCCCATTACCGAAGTAAAATCTAAAAAAGAATTTTTTGATTACGAAGCAAAATACGAAGGTGCAAGTGAAGAAATAACACCAGCGCAGGTGGAGGAAAGCATTGCAGAAAAAGTAAGGTCGGCCGCAAAAAGAGCATACAGCATTTTCAACTGCAATGGCGTGGTAAGGATAGATTTTATATATGATGAATCTGCCGGGCATCCATACATGTTAGAGATAAATACGGTGCCGGGGCAGAGTGAAGCCAGCATTGTACCGCAGCAGGTAAAAGCAATGGGCTGGACGTTAAAAGATTTCTATACAGCACTTATTGAAAACTGTTTGAAATAGTTTTGTCGTCATAAAGCAGTAGTATTTAATAAAAGGAAACGCACAAAAATTTGCACATGTTTAAATTTATAACTGACAAGCCCTTTTGGGTAAATTTTCTTGCGGCAGTGCTGTTGTTTTTTGTGATTATATTTTTTGTACTGCAATTGCTTGGATGGATTACAAAGCATGGAGAGTACCTGACTGTGCCGGCGGTAAAGGGAAAAAATACCAATGAGGCCATCAAGCTGTTGGAAAGCAAGGGCTTTGAAGTGGCCATACAGGATTCCGTTTATACAGATTCATTACCGCAGGGAACAGTGATAAAACAATTGCCTGATCCCAATGCTACAGTAAAAGTAAACCGCACTGTTTTTATTACGGTAAACAGGTATACGCCTCCCATGATAACCATGCCTTCGCTTGAAGGAAAGAGCCTGAATTTTGCCTTGGATATTCTGCAAAGAAATCATCTTAAGCTCGGCGACACAATCTACAGAGCCGATTTTATGCAAGGCTCCATTATTGAACAGCAGTACGAAGGAGACCGCATTGCACCCGGCGAAAAAGTGCAATGGGGCAGCAGGATAACCCTGGTGGTAAGCCGTGGGCTGGAAGAAAAAAATCTTCTGGTGCCAGACTTACTGGGAATGACTTTCCGCCAGGCCAAAGAGCAGTTAGACAGTATGGGTATTTTAGTGTCTCCCGTACCCGACCCTGGCGTAAAAGACACATCGGGGGCTTTTATTTACAAACAAAATCCACCCCGGTTTGGAGAAGGGAAAAGACTGATGTATATAAGACCCGGAATGGTGATGGATGTATGGCTTTCGCCCGTAATGATTAACGTAGTAGACACTTCAAATAATTAAATAATAAAATTATGCAAACTATTACTGCTGAAGAAGTTAAAAAAAGAATGGATGCAGGTGAAAAATTAAATTTAGTTGATGTAAGAGAGCCGCATGAAAATGCAGAATTTAATATTGGCGGATTATTACTGCCTTTAGGAAAAGTGCAAACAATGCACACAGATGACCTGGATGATTTGAAAGATGAGGAAATAATTTTGTACTGCAGAAGCGGCAACCGGAGTGGGCAGGCCTGCATGGTTTTAGAATCCTTCGGTTTTAAAAATGTAAAAAATCTCTCTGGCGGCATGCTCCA
>JAYWIB010000328.1:0-3013 GCA_043789265.1 Chitinophagaceae bacterium | reverse complement strand
TTGAAGAAACAGTTAGTTATTTTAAAAGATTGAAGAATAATACTGTTAAGAAATGAAGTACACGGTGCTGTTACTTTCAAAAGCCCGTAAAGAATTATTAAACAGCAGAGCCTGTATGAAGCACGCCAGCCCGGGCTGGGAGATCGGTTTGTAAAAATTGTGCTGCAGCAGCTTTCGCAAATAGAACAGACACCCGGGCGTTATCCTAAAAGAACAGGGCAGTACCATTAAGCAATGGTGTCGGTGTTTCCTTATCTCATTATTTACAGGATAAACAAAGCGGAGAAAAAAGTGATTGTGGTAAGCATTTTTCATTCAAAGCGCAATCCTTTAAAAAAATTTAAAGCGTAGCTGATAAATTCAAAGTACATTAACAGCATCCTGTTGCCCGCTGCACATACAAAAATTCCCTGCCAGTAAAAAGTTTAACCGCATAAAATCCCTACATTGCAGTTCACTAACTGATGAAGAAAGCCGCTGCCATATTACTCCTCGCCATTTTTACCTTCAATATTTTTGGATACCGGCTGTTGTATACATACCTCTCAGATAATGCGGATACTACGCTGGAAACGGTGCTGGATGAAGAGCAGTATGATGAAGCTGATTTGATTTCTATCAAAGAACCAACTAACATGCCTTATTATACCAACTCCAAAAATTTTCAGCGCATCAATGGAGAAGTAAAGTCAAACGGTATTATTTATAAGTATGTAAAATACCGCATCTACAACGATTCGCTGGAAATGCTTTGCATTCCCAATGTGGCTAAAATGCATATCCTCAATTCACGTGATGAATTTTTTAAACTGGCCAACGACTTTCAGCAGGCTGGATGCAAAAAGAAAAATCACACTGAAAACAAACAAATAAAACCGCTTATTACCGACTGCGAAATTTTGTACAATGAAGCGGCTCCTGCTTATTCCACGATTGAAAAAAAAATGTACGCACCCTTTGTTTTAATCAAACAAAAGAATTGCATCTGCTGCAATGAACAGCCACCCGATATGGGCGCTTATCTTTTATCCTGACATTAATGGCCGCTAATTTAGTGCCATCTACATTTCACTTATATATAAAGTCACATGAAAATTTTTTCTGTGTCAATGGCTTTATTGCTATTGATAAGCGGCTGTAAAAACAAGCCGGTAAAAGCTACTTATTTTGGCGACAATTCTTTTACCTATTGCAAAACAGTAAAGGAACTGAACGAAGTGGTAAAGCACGTGGGTTTCACACCCATTGTGGCTTCCCGCAATTACACCTATGCAAACATTGCGGCCTATGAATGTATAGCCGCCGGGTATCCGAAGGAATACAATTCCCTCGCCGGACAAATAAACGGATTGAAAGAAATGCCCAAATTGGATGCTGCTAAAAAAATTGATGTTGAGTTTGCAGCATTGCTTGCATTTTGTAAGGTAGGCGAGGCCGTTACTTTTCCGGAAGGCAGTATGAGCGAATATGTAGACAGCCTGAAACAATATGCAAAAGAGGAGGGTATGCCCGACAGTATGTTTGATAATACGGTGGCGTATGCGGATACTGTTAGTAAAGCAATATTGGCCTGGAGCAAAAAAGATAATTATGCCCAAACGAGAAGCGCCTCCCGCTATACCGTTATTGATACACCTGGCCGCTGGGTGCCTACGCCGCCTGCATATACCAGCGCTGTAGAGCCGCACTGGAGCGAAATAAGAACCATCGCCATCGACAGCCCACAACAATTTTTGCCGCCACGCCCGGTGCCGTTTAATATTACTGATAAAAACAGCGATTATTACAAACAGGTAATTGCCGTAAAAAATGCAACAGACAGTTTAACGGATGAGCAAAAACACATTGCAGAATTTTGGGACGACCTGGGTGGTAAACTCAATGTGGCAGGGCATGTAATGTTTATTACAAAAAAGTTTTCGCCACCGGGCCACTGGATGAATATCGTGGGCATTGCATCTACTAAGGCAAAAGCAAATTTTAGAAAAACAGTAGCTGCATATACGCTTACTTCCATTGCCATGTTCGATTCCTTTATACAATGCTGGGATGAAAAATTTCGCAGCAATATGGTAAGACCCGAAACGGTAATTAATAAATACCTGGATCCGGAATGGAGACCTTTTTTACAAACACCTCCCTTTCCGGAGTATACCTGCGGCCACAGCACGGTGTCTTCCGCTGCGGCAGAAGTACTTACAAAAATGTATGGCGACAACTTTCATTATACAGATACCAGCGAGCTGGAATTTGGCATTGCCAACCGAAGTTTTACATCTTTCCGCCAGGCTGCTGAAGAAAACAATATGGCCAGGTTTTATGGCGGCATTCATTTTCATCCCACCTGCCTTATCAGCAATGATTATGGAAAAAGAATGGGCACATTTATCCTTAATAAAATAAAACTGGAAAAATAAAAATATCAATCAAAATTTTAACTGACTTACAATGAAAATAAAAAATTTAATAACAGCCGTTTTCCTGCTGCTGTACACCGCAGTGGCCACAGCACAAACAGATGTGGACGCCATCATGATGCCCAAACAAAATTTTTGTGCCGGGCTTATGTACAGCCACAGCAACTGGAAAAATTATTGGGAAGGAACTTATAAAAGAGACAATGGAAACATTGGTACGCTAAGTACACAAATGGTTGGCGCTATGGGCAATTACGGTGTAAGTGATAAATTGAATGTCCTCTTCAGCATTCCCTATGTACGTACAAAGGCTTCCGCAGGTACACTCCGCGGCATGAAGGGCATACAGGATTTTTCGCTGCTGGTAAAATATATGCCCGTAGAAAAAGAATGGGGGCCAGGTACTTTTTCTTTATATGCCGTGGGTGGAATATCATTACCTGTTACAAACTATGTGGTGGATTATCTGCCCCTTAGCATTGGGCTCCGCAGCCGGACGGCATCACTGCGGCTGATGACAGACTACCAGGTGGGGAGCATATTTGCAACCCTGTCTGCAGCTTATATTTTCAGGGATAATATTAAAATTGACAGGG
>JAYWIB010000327.1:0-3019 GCA_043789265.1 Chitinophagaceae bacterium | reverse complement strand
CATACCCACGCACAGGATACTGTGATGGGAAGGAAAAACTGCCAGCTTTTACAACTGATGGTTTGCTATTTTTTATTTTATTGCTCCTACGGGTTGTTGGTACGCCCTCACTCATTGCCAGCGCTGCATACACAACAACGTCGAACAGTAGGCTTCGGATTTTTTAAATACATACCAACACCGGCAAAAAAGAAATGATGGCCGGAGACTTAGCGGCAACATCATAATAACAGAAAAAAGATATTCAATAAATAAAAAAATCCCGGAATATAATTTCGGGATTTTTTTTATGTTCTTGTTTCTCTTATTGAATTTTTACCACCCTTATATTTTTAAGCACACTGCCCTGAATTGCCTGGATGATATATATGCCCGGCGTAAGATTGCGGCCAGCCGTATACCGTTGATTGCTGTTTACCACAGCCTGCTGTACCACTCTCCCATCTGCTGACAACAGGGTAAGATGTATTCTTTCAGAAGTACCTCCCTCTATGCCTATACTAAATTCAGTGGAGGCCGGATTTGGATAAGCCGTTAACGAAAATTCTGAAGCCATCACATTGGTTGCAGCAGCGGTTGCTGTTGATACCGCTCCTCTTAAAAGCGGTTGTGTAAGTGTAATTTTTTTAGATGCAGTGCAGCCGTTGGCATCGGTTACTGTATACGTGTAAGTGCCTGCAGGTACTTTTGTAAATGTACCAGTACCGGTGTAAGGCGCTGTGCCGCCAGTGGCAGTAACGGTAACAGTGGTAGTGCCTCCTTTTACAGAAATGGAAGGCGCTGTGGCATTTAACTGCAGGGCTGCGGCAGGCTGCGATGCTATGATAGAAGCGGTGCTGGAAGATCCTGTTGCATCGGTAATGGTAAAATAATAGGTGTCATGCATTTTACTGGTATTATCCCATACTATGGTATGGTTGGCGGTAGTACTCCATGAAGAAACTGTATTCACATCTGATACAAACTTTCCTGAAGGAAATAGATTTGAGCCAATAGTGGCGCCGCTTACAGACGCTTCAAAAACTGCAATGTTATCTATGTAAACCATTCCGGAGGATTGATTTATTTCAATTAAAAAACTGCCGGCAGATTGACTGGTAAGCCCTTTAAATAAAAGTTCATGATCAACCCGTGCTGTACCAAATACGGCTGTTTGATAGGGAGTAATGGTTGTCCACGGGGTATTGGTCATACGCATTGCTGCTCTTAAACTTCCGGAAGTGGTGGTGCCTAAAGTGCTAAAGCGCACAAGGTAATTTTTGTTGGCACCCAATGGCCCTATGGCACCATATAGTTTTGTAAAACTTCCTGCTACGGGTGCAGCAACGGATAATTTTAATGCTCCTGTTCCGGCCTCTATTACAATGTCTCCTGTTCCTGTGTATGGTGCAATTCCTCCGGAACCACTCACTGTAACCGTTGCTTTGTCATTGAAGCAGGCAATATTTCCGCCGGTAACGGCGGCAGCCAAAGTTGCAGTGGGCTGTACCAAAGTAATTACGGTACTGGCATAGCATCCATTGGCATCTGTAACAGTATATGTATGGCTGCCTGCTGCAGCAGTAAACGAGCCTGTGCCTGTGTATGGAGCGGTGCCGCCTGTGGCAGTTACTGTTACTGTAGTGGTGCCACCAAATGTAGTAATCATTCCTGCGGAAGCAGCCACTGATAAAGGTGCGGCGGGCTGCACCACCGTTACCGAAGTATCTGCACTTGCTCCGCTGGCATCTTTTACCACATAAGTATAAGTCGTGCTTATTTTACTGGTGTTATCCCACGATAGCACCTGGTTGGCATTAGCACTCCAAAAATTAAGTTTATTTATGTTGGATTCATACCGCCCGTTGCTGTACAGGTTATTACCGATTAAATGGCCATCTGTGGTAGCTTCATAAAATTCAATGTTATCGATATATACAGTACCTGAATTTTGATTTACCTCAATTGCAAAACTTCCATCTGCGTCCGTAGTTGGTGCAGTAAATAAAAACTTATGGTTTACTCTTGACTTGCCAAACTTCGCTGTCTGCACTGGCGACAGATAATTAAACGGAGTATTGGACTTGCGTATATATACTCTAAGAGAACCCGTATCCGTAGTGCCTAATGTGGAATACCTAAGCACATAATTTTTGGACGAGGCCACTGCACCTATAGATGAGTACAGCAAGGTATACACATTTGAAACAACGGAGGGGAAAGCCAGTTTTAATGAACCCGTGCCTGCACTTACAGTAAAAGAACCTGTTCCAGTATATGGCGCCGTGCCACCGGCAGCGCTTAAAGAAATATTAGTGCTTCCACCAAAGCACGCAATGGCAGGGGCTGTAACAGATAGGGACAGCTTTTTTATAATTTTAATAGAGGTGTCTTTTATTAATATTTTTGAGCTGTAAGGGGCAAGGCTCAATGTACCGGCGTATACAGAACTGTCAACTCCCAGATAATTATCATTAAGTGAAATTGTTTTTATAACGTTCGTTGGATTGTATTCAAATCTTACCAAATCATCAGGATTGGTCATTGTTACATTGGCTTCATAAAGCTCAATGTTATCAATATACACAGTGCCTGAATTCTGCGCTAATTCTATCGCATATACAGCATCACCGGCATCGGGAGCTGTAAACAGGAATTCATGATCGGTTTTAATTTTCCCAAACGCTTTTGAAATAAGCGGCGTTAACTTTGTATAAGGCGATGCTGCCAGACGCATATATACCCTTAGCATGCCACTGTCGCCGGTGCCTAAAGTAGTAAACCTTAAAATATAGTTTTTAGTCTTACGCACTGTACCCACAGAGGAGTACAGCAAAGTGTACATGTTAGCCACGCTTAAAGGGAAACTTATTTTTAAGGAACCTGTACTTGTAAGTTTGCCTGTATTATCCCATACTACAATTTGATTTTTGTTTGAACTGTAAGAATTAATGCCTGAGATGCCAGTTGTAAACTGTCCGTTAGTAACCATATTTGTACTAAGTAAGCTATTCAATTTATATGACGGAATTGGCTTTGG
>JAYWIB010000326.1:0-3020 GCA_043789265.1 Chitinophagaceae bacterium | reverse complement strand
GCATGCAGCATTGTAGCTAAAAAAATGAACACAAAAGTAGCTCATATAGAAGCAGGCATACGTTCCTTCGATTTATCTATGCCTGAAGAAATTAACCGTATGGTTACAGACAGCATTACAGACTTTTTTTTTACCACCACGGAATGGGCCGGAAATAATTTGATAAAGAATGGAGCAGAAGCTGATAAAATTTTTTTTGTAGGAAACATTATGATTGATACACTGCTTGTAAACCAAAGCAGGTTTGTACCACCAGGTATATGGAACAAATTGAGTTTGCAGAGAGGAAGGTACATTGTCCTCACTATGCATAGGCCGGCAAATGTGGACAGCCCACATCATTTAAAAGTTATCCTGGAAACTATTCTGAAAAATGTAGAGAAACTCCCGGTTATTTTCCCCATTCATCCACGTACAGCAAAAGTATTTTTCGATTTAAATATCGAGGCTCCAAATATGTACATTACCGATCCTATGGGTTACCTGGAGTTTAATTATTTGGTAAGCCATGCAAAAGCGGTGATAACCGATTCGGGTGGAATTACAGAAGAAGCCACTGTTTTTGGCGTACCCTGCATTACTTTAAGAAATAATACGGAGCGTCCGGAAACATGTACAATAGGTACAAATGAATTGGCTGGCACCGATCCTGTTGCAATAAAAAATGCGCTGGATAAACTAATGAAAGGTGATTGGAAAAAAGGAAGTATTCCTCCCTTGTGGGATGGCAACACAGCCCAGCGCATAGTGCAAAAAATTCTTTCATTATACGTAGAAAAAAATTGATAGTTTGAAAGTTTCGTGCCATTCATTGTAACCGAATGGCCTTAACAAAATATCTATATGGCCGTAATCCAAAAAAATAAAGATCACTGGATTTTCTTTTTCCTGTTTCCATTCATTGCATTTATTACCGCAATAAGGAGATATAGGGCGCCCTGGGCCAGGAATGTATCGTGGGCTTTTATTGTCTTTTTTGGATTTACATTAGGCCTGTCTAAGGAATTGTCTTCGGGTGAGGAAACTGCAGATATTACCCGATATTCAAGCGAAATGAAGGTTTACAATAAAATGAATTTAAGTTTCACTGACATTGTAAAATTATATGAAGACAATGACGACTTTGATATATTACGGCTTACATTGGCAATCGTTATATCAAGATTTACTGACAGCGAACAAATATTGTTTGCTGTTTATGGACTCATATTTGGCTTTTTTTTTTCAAGAAATCTTTGGTATTTATTTGACGGTATAAAAAATAAACTAAAATCTTCAACTATAATATTGCTTTCGGTCTTCTTTTTAATCAACCCTTTCTGGAATATAAATGGATTTAGATTTTGGACAGCAGTACATATATATGTATACGGATTATTACCTTTTTTAATGGAAGGGAAAAAGAATAAGTTGTGGGTTTCTGCGCTCTCGATTTTTGTGCATTTTTCTTTTATGCTGCCTTTAGGCGTTCTGGGCATTTATTTGATATTGAAAAACAAAACAATCATTTACTTTGTTTTTTTTATTTTTTCCATATTTGTATCAGGTATCAATGTTAAGATATTTAATGAAGCGGTGGAGGAAAATATTTCAGAAAATATTGCAGAAAGAACTGCTGCTTATAGAGATGAAGATAATGTGGAAGAATTTAGATTAGGTACATCAGAAACAAACAAGCAACCAAATAGCTGGCATGCAAGATTTTATACTGGTGCACTTCATTATTCGTTATTGATATGCATGGTATGGCTTTTTTTTAAGCGGAGTATATTAAAAAAAATAGATCCAGGGCTCTTATCCACCTTGTCCTTTAGCCTGCTTTTTTGGGGTGTGGGTAATATTATGAGTTCCCTTCCATCTGGTGGCCGGTTTTTAAACATTGCTTATCTTTCTGCAACATCGCTTGTTATTTTTTGTTTGCAAAAAACCGAAAGAGGTTCTTCCATAGACAAAATGGCAAGGTTACTTTCACCTGCTTTTTTATTTTATGCAATTGTAGCATTTAGGGTGGGCCTTTATTTTATAAGTGTTAATACTATTATTGGTAATCCTATATTGATATTTTTTACAGATTATAATTTTTCTTTGAACGATTTAATAAAATAATTTTTATCGTAAAGAGAAATTTTTGGTATGGAGATTAACAAAAAACTAAGCGTCATCATACCCGTATACAATGTGCAGGAGTATTTACAAAAATGTATTGTAAGTATTGAAGAACAAGATATACCGCAGCAAGAGTATGAAATAATTGCTGTAAATGATGGAGCCACCGACAACAGCAGGACACTATTATTGGAATTAGCAAAGCAGTTTAATAACGTCATCCTTATAGACCAGGAAAACAAAGGTGTATCAGCGGCAAGAAATGCGGGCATGGATAAGGCAAAAGGAGAATATATTTTATTTGTAGATGGAGATGATTGTATTGAAAAGAGCAGCCTTGGTTCGATGCTGGCTTTGGCAAAAAAAAATGAACTGCAAATTTTACTCCTCGGTTACCAGGTGGTTGATATAAAAAAAAGCGAAGTAATCAGCACCTGGAATTTTGCGGACGAAAAAAATAAATTGTATTCAGGGATTAAAATTTATCACCAGCGCAGAAAATATGATACAGGCGACCCTGACAGCTCCTGTGCCATATTGTATAAAAGAAGTTTTATAGAAAGCAATCACCTTCGTTTTACCCCCGGCATTCCCTACCTGGAAGATGGCGAATTTATTTCCCGTGTTTGCTGCCTTGCAGAACGATGCATGTTTGAAGCACAGCGTTCATTTTACATTCGTACTATCCGGCCAGGGTCTGCTACCCAAACTGACACGTTTTTTTCAGATAAAGCAACAGCCGGATTTTTTAATGCTGTAAGCAGTCTGAGAAATTTTCGCAGTTTACCATCACTTAGCAAAGAGCAGCAGCATTTTTTAAACCAGCCAATTATAAAGTATACCCTCCTTACCGTGCAGGCAGCAGCGGGCAGAAAACTATTTTATAAATATAGAAAAATAAAACAGACCCTTAG